>NZ_CP137761.1:3644000-3947666 GCF_033449965.1 Bacillus sp. T3 | reverse complement strand
AAAAGGGAATTAAACAAAGAGTAACAGCAATAAATCAATTTATCCGTGATATTTATCATGAACAGGTGATCCTCCGTGAAGGCATTATTCCTCGAAAAATGGTTGTATCAAATCCTTATTTTCTTACAGAAATGATGGGTGTTGAAGTACCAGGAGATGTGTATATCCCTCTTTCCGGCATCGATTTGATTCGAGATGAATCGGGGCAATATTTTGTGCTAGAAGACAACCTAAGGACGCCTTCAGGTTTGTCCTATATATATAAAAATCGGACATGGATGCTTCGCCTATTTAGAGATTTAATTTTTCAGCATAAGGTTCGTCCAATAAATAATAGTTTGGATTCTTTTCTTTCTATACTTCGAAGTCTTTCTCCTACAAATAAAAAAGATCCAGTCGTCGTGTTATTAACTCCAGGTTGTTATAATTCCGCCTATTTTGAGCATTCATTTTTAGCCCAGCAAATGGGAATTCCGCTAGTTGAGGGTAGGGACCTAAAGGTTATTAATCAAAAGGTATATATGAAAACAATAAAGGGACTACAGCAGGTTGATGTTGTATATCGCCGTGTTGATGATGATTTTCTTGATCCATTATGCTTCCGTTCTGATTCGATGTTAGGTGTGCCTGGAATAATGAATGCGTATCGAGCAGGCAATGTGGCGATTGCGAATGCACCAGGAACGGGGATTGCTGATGATAAAGCGATCTACACATATATTCCTGAGATGATACGGTTCTACTTGAATGAAGAACCTATTTTGAAAAATATACCAACATATGTTTTATCAAGAGAAAAAGATTTAGAGTATGCACTTAGTCATTTACCAGAAATGGTTGTAAAGGAAACCTCATTATCAGGTGGATATGGAATGCTGATTGGTCCTCGGGCAACACGACAGGAAATCGAGGAATTTAGAGCTAAGATTATCCAAACACCAGATAAATATATTGCTCAGCCTACAATTAATTTGTCTAGTGTGCCGTCCCTTGTTGCTAATGGAATTGAAGGTAGACATGTTGACCTAAGACCTTTTGCCTTTATGGGGGATAAAGATGTTGAAGTATTACCTGGGGGATTAACGAGAGTTGCCCTCAAGGAACGAAGTCTTGTAGTGAATTCCTCACAGGGTGGAGGAAGTAAAGATACTTGGGTTTTATACTAATTTAGGAAAGAAGGAAACGGTATGTTAAGCAGAACCGCAGAATCATTTTATTGGATTGGTCGTTATACAGAGAGAATAGATTATACTGCACGTCTGGTTGATGTAAATCTTTACGCTCACCATAGCCTTCAAGATAACGAGAATCATAGCGCTGACCTGCAAAATAGATTGAATCCAGTTCTTAAAGATGTCTCTAATGATAAAAAACGAGAATTCACTTCTGAACCGATAAGAATCGTAAACTATTTCACTTTTGATCGTACAAATGTCAATTCCATTAACAACTGCCTCCAATTGGCTAGGAATAATGTACGTGAAGTAAGACAATACGCAACAAGTCGGATGTGGGATAGTATTAATGCCTTTTATATGTGGTTCCAGGAGCAAAAGGTGGAATTAGACCGAGTAAAGCAGCCGTTTTTATTATTTGACCGAGTTCGTAGCGAGGTTTCTTTATTCCAGTCCATTGCTAACCGCTCGATGCTTCATGAGGTGGAGTGGGGATACATGCAAGCTGGTGTCCTATTGGAGCGTTCGGAAAATTCGATTCGAATGATTCAGCTATTCCTTTCTTCTATTATAGAAAAGAAGGGGAAGCTTCCTGTTTATGATGCAAATCTTCTTAATACTTTATTAGAAAGTATCGATGGTTTTGAAGCATTTCGCAGAACCCATGGACAAAATTTAACGCTGGAACGGGTCTTAGAATTTCTTCTGCTAAATTCTGTTTTTCCTGGCTCTGTCTATTTCTCGTTGTATGAATTAGAGGAGCACTTGAAAAATATGAAAATTGAATTTCAATTGGATGGACTTTCTAAAGTTATCCGGACGATTAATCGCTTAAGAGCTTTAATTTTTCAAAGCCTTGATTTATCTGGTAAATCGATGGAGCAGCATAAGGACTTTCTTGAAAGCGTTCAAGCAGGCTGCGATCAAATTGGACAAGATATTGTGAAAAGTCTCGTATTTGATCGTGAAGGAGACTTATCAGAAAACTTACCCAGGAAGCTGGCTGAATTGGTATGAAATTGGAAATCGTCCATCAAACAAGCTATACCTACGAGGAGCCTGTAGGGTACAGTGTCAATGAAATTAGGCTGACTCCAAGAACGGATTTCAGGCAATCATGTGTCAACCATTCAATCATCACAGTTCCGGGGGCTGAGCTTTTTTCCTATCAAGATTACTTTGGGAACGTGGCGCATGCGTTTACTGTAGATAAGCCACATCGCAAGCTCATCATAACTTCCCATTCGATCGTGGATACACATGAAACAGATCGAAATGATTATCACTTGTTACCTGTGAAAAAGGAGAAGCAAATCTTAAAGAGTGACCACTTTCAAAACACCTTTGCTGAATATTTATCTGGAACTCCCTATACCATGATTACGGATGATATTAAAAGTTACGCAAAGACACTCCCTGACCTTGATTCGTCAGGGAGTGTCTATCAATTATTAAGAGAAATAACAGAAACAATTTATTCCTCTTTTATTTATGATCCAAATGCCACACATGTTAATACAACAGTGGATGAGACATTAAAGTTAAAAAGAGGAGTTTGTCAGGATTTTGCCCATTTAATGAGTGCTATATGTCGAGTAAGGGATATCCCAGCTCGTTATATTAGTGGTTATCATTTTATTGGTGACCTTCAAGGTGGCCACGCCGACTATGATCAAGCATCACATGCTTGGATTGAAGCATACGTACCAGGTATTGGTTGGGTTGGCTTTGATCCAACCAATAATGGTTTAATTGATTGGCGTTATGTAAAAGTGTGTCACGGCCGTGATTACCGCGATATTGTTCCGGTTAAAGGGATTTATATAGGGGCCGCTAAACAAACGATGGCAGTAGATGTTGATGTAAAAGTTGTCCAAGAAGAACAAGCAAAAGAATAATTTGTTTCTAAAGACAGGAGAGAAAAGCTCCTGTTTTTTGTGTTGTATGGGGGAGTGTGACAGAAATATGGCGTTGGCTAATAGATCTGCGAAATCCGCTAATAGAATTACAAAATTAGCTAATAGAATCACAAAATTAACTAATAGAACCACATTCTATCATAAAGATTCGACTTAAATTTCTAAAATATCAGAAAATACTACACAAAGGAATGAAAAAGATATACAAAAGTGTGCACTATTTGTATAATGATAAATGATATTGAAATAAGATTGGTATAAACAGGTGCGAATGTCTTAGAAATTTAGATTTCGCTTAATAGGGAAGTTGGAAAAGCCAACGCGGTCCCGCCACTGTAAATGGGAGCAACCTTTACCAAGCCACTGTCAAGTATGATGGGAAGGCAGAGGGAGCAATGATCATGAGCCAGGAAACCTGCCTGTTTTCTACACCACAAACCTACGTGGATAGGAGGGTGTTAAGACAGGAATATTGTTTATTTCTGCTTAACTAGCCACAAACCTCCTCCTACAACAACTAGGAGGTTTTTTTAATGCCATTTTTTATACGAAATGAAAGGGAGAGTTGGGAATATGAAGATTAATAGGACATCAAAGCTGCTTCTAGTATTATTTATGTTATTTTCATTGGTAGCAGGCGCGTTCCAAGCACCTGTTGCTGCAGCAGCAGAAGAAAATGGAGCATATGTTACCGTTATTGGAGAAAATAACGAAGTGCTAGTGAACGAGAAAAGAGTAGAGCTTAGTGAACAATCATCTGCATTAGATATTTTGACTAAAGCTGTTGATGGTGATGTAGTTACTTCTGATCAAGATTTGGGAAAATCACTTGATGCAATCAAAGGGTTAGCAAAAAAAGATACATTTTATTGGGCATTTTATGTGAATCAATTTTTTTCAAGTACTAGTTCAGAAAACTATACTGCACAAAATGGGGATCATTTGACATTCCGATATGAGGATTGGGAAAAGGCTTCAAACAGTGCCACAATTAAAGTTATTGGCAAAAACGATGAAACACTAGCTAAAACCGCCTATCCCGTCTCATATTTAGGAGAAGCGACAGCATTACAATTTTTACAAAATACAATTGGCAAAGAAAATGTTGGCTTTGATGACAATAGATTTTTAAAGATTAATGGTATTCAGGCGGAAGGAACCTATTACTGGGCTTTTTATGTAAATGACGAATACGCTCAAACAGGAGCAGATACTCATATTTTACAGCCTAATAACAAAATAACCTTTAAATACGAATCATGGGAGCAGCCATCTGAAGAAGAGCCAGGCGAGGAACCAAGCGAAGAACCGGTTGATGAAGAACAAACTCCTGCTAAACCAATTCCAGCCGAAGTCCTTCAAAACGCGGTTAACACAACGCTGAATCTGTTTAAGCCAGAATTTGTTGGCTCTAAAGAAGCCGTTGTATTAAATAAATTGGGAAAGGCCATTCCAGCCGATTATTTAGCCAATGTTACGCAGACAGTCATTGATAAGAAAGGCTATTTTAGAAATATTACCGATGTTGAGGGTCATGTTTTAGGAATCGTTGCTGCGGGTGGAGACCCAACAAATGTAGCGGGCTATAATTTAATTTCTTCTATTTATAATGGTGATGTGTCAAAGCCAGGCTTTAATGGAGTTGCCTATGCTTTAATCGCTCTTGATAGTAAGAAATTTGAAATTCCAGCATCTGCAACATGGACAAGAGAGAAATTAGTTAACTACTTAATTGAAAATCAAGATGAGGATGGCAGCTGGAAGGGTGCGGATGCGGATGTTGATATTACAGCGATGGTATTACAGTCACTAGCGCCTTATCAGGATCAGCCAGCAGTCAGTGAAGCAATCGCTAAAGGTGTGGAAAATTTATCGACTGTTTATCGTTCAGGAGATATCGACAACAGTAACACGACTGCACAAGTAATAATTGCATTATCTGCCTTAGGGATCGATCCAAATGGAGTAGATTTTACAAAGGATGGAGTTAGTGTTCTTGCTTATTTATTAACGTTCCAAACAACTGACGGCTTTGCTTGGAAGCACGGATTAGAAACGGATATGCTTGCTACAAGCCAAAGTCTTCAGGCATTAGTAGCTTATCAGCTTTACGTTGAGGGAAAAGGCTCATTATTTGATTTATCTGTGACACCAACATCAAGTAATCCTGTAACACCAAGTTCACCTGAGACAGTGCAACCAACAACAGCTGCACCTAGCAATGATAATAATACAGAAACAGCCATTGCTAGTTCTCAAAATGGGAAGGCACTTCCGAATACAGCGACGAATTCTTACAACACCCTAGCATTAGGATTACTGATTATCCTAGTCGGTGTGGGAGCGTTAGTCTTAGCAAAAAGAAGACAGGCGTAAAGAGAATGAGTGATTATTTAAGGGGGGTAACAAAAATGCACGGGGGATATAAAAAAATCATCCTGTTCTTGCTTGCATTCGTACTCGCCTTCAGTTTGGCGGGCTGTGGTTCCACGGAAGATGCATCAAGTAGCAATACTGATAAAAAGATAGAGAAAAATGAGCAAAAAGAGTCAGAAAAGCAAGAGAAAAAAGCTGACACTGATAAAGAAACGGCCAAATCAGCCGAAGAAAAAGCAGCGACGGAAGCAAGTGGTGAGCAAACTCAAACTACTAGTGAAGCTTCTGCTGTAGTTGACAATCAGGTAGCAAATACACAAACAACCAATCAAACTGTGAGCAATACTCAAGCAACAACATCAACAAAAACACAATCGACACAAAGCACACAGCCACAGCAACAGGCAACTCAGCCTGCTGCTCCGGCGCAAACACAGCCTAGCAATCCAGCGCCACAGCACGCTGTAACTATCTCGGTAATTGGTCCTGCAGATCACCGAAATATTTTAGGGGCAACGAAAATCAACATTAAAGATGGGGATACTGTTTATGACGTACTCCTTAAAACAGGTTTACAGGTAGATGCCAGAAATGATTATGGCTCAAAATATGTCGAGGGAATTGAAAATATATACGAGGGTGATTATCCAGGTCAAAGCGGTTGGACCTATAAGCTGAATGGTGTACTTCTTCCAGTGAGTGCCGGTAAAGCAACTGTGAAAGACGGTGACAAAATTGTCTGGGAATATGTTGGGGGTTAAAAAATCCAACCCACAAAAAAAAGTTTTTGCCCAATTTCATCCACTTGTAATATTTAGCTATTATGTTGGAGCACTAGCTTTACTGATGCTATTATTTCACCCAACCTTTTTAGTCGGAGCACTTGTGTGCATTATCATGATTCATTTTGTTCAAGATCGCTGCAGAAACTTGCAGCGATGGTTTTTTTTTCTATTGATAAGTAGTCTATTCATTGCGTTGTTAAATCCTATTTTCAACCATCGTGGCCGGACGGTGCTATTTGAAGTATTTCAACAACGAATTACACTAGAAGCAACGATGTTCGGTGTGACCACAGCATTGACCTTAATGGGAGTAATGGCGTTATTTGTATCGTACAATGAAATGATGACACCGAATAAAATCTTTTATTTGTTTTCAAAATTTCTGCCACAGTTTGCGGTGCTTTTGATGCTCACGCTGCGCTTCATCCCTTTAATGCGAAGAAGGTTAGAAGAGATTGCAGCTGTACAAATAAGCAAGGGAATAGCTGTCGCACAAGGCGCTTGGAAAAATAGAGCAAAGTCTGGCTTACTGTATGTTCAAGTTCTCTTGACTTATTCACTCGAGGAAGCTATTCAAACAGCGGATTCGATGAAAGCAAGAGGATACGGAAAGGGACAGCGGTCAGCCTATGATTATTTTCATGTAAAAAAATCAGATGTTGTTGCCTTGCTCTTTTTCGTTATCGTCTTTTTATTTACGGCTGTTGAACGGTATTTCGGGCATGGTCTTTTAACGATTTATCCGATGATGGAATCGCTAGAACTTTCCAAGATGGACATTACGACGATGGTCGGATTTTTCGTATTTTTAGGCTTTCCAATCTATGTAGAGCTAGGAGGGATTCATCGATGGCGCAGATTCAACTAAAAAATGTTACATTTGCCTATCCGGATGCGACAACTCCTGCGATTAAGGATGTTTCCCTAGAGATAAAAAAAGGCCAATTTATTGTGCTTTTTGGGTCGTCTGGAAGTGGAAAAAGCACATTACTGCGCTTGATAAAAAAAGAAATCCAACCACATGGCCAATTAGCAGGAGATATCCTTGTAAACGGACAGCTGGTTTCAGATTCGACTGCGTCCGCTGGTGAAATTGGATTTGTTTTTCAGGATCCAGAAAACCAGGTGGTTGCGGAAAATGTGCTTCAGGAAATTGTGTTTGGACTTGAAAATATTGGTCTCAAAACAGCAGAAATGAGAAGTCGAGTAGCTGAAATGGTTCATTTTTTTGGAGCTGAATCGCTGTTAGAGCGTAAGATGCATGAGCTGTCCAGTGGGAAAAAGCAACAAATCAATTTGGCCTCAATTCTACTGATGCAGCCAGATATTTTACTTTTAGACGAACCAACAGCCCAGCTGGATCCAGTAAGCTCAAGGGATTTACTCGATATGCTTTTCCGTTTGAATGAAGAGTTTGGCATTACCATTGTCGTTGCCGAGCATCGGTTAGAGGAGTTTATTGCGGTTGCTGACAAAATTGTGATGATGGATAAAGGGCAACTCATTCATGAGGGCGAACCAAAGCAGGTCATGAAAATGCTTTGGGAAACGCCTAATCAATCATTCGTTCCAAGTATTCCTGCATTCTGCTTGAGTTTAGAGCCCGACGAAAAGAGTGACTTGCCTCCGCTAACGGTGAAGGAAGGTAAACGGTGGATTAAGCAACAGAATGTTTCTGTTCAAAATAAGTCAGTTATTGAGTCGTTAGAAGCTCGGCAGGAAGACTTATTCCGAGTTAAAAACCTTTCTTTCCTTTACAACAAAGAAAGTGACTGGGTTTTACGAGATTTAGATTTTACATTAAAAAAAGGTGAAACCTATGCGTTGCTTGGTGGAAATGGGTCAGGTAAATCCACCGTGTTAAAAATGCTTTGCGGAATTTTGAAGCCGACCAAAGGGAAGGTAGCTCTATACGATAAACCATTAAAATCTTGGCATAACAAAGAATTGGCACGTAAAATCGGCTATTTACCACAAAATCCAAAGCTGTTTTTCATTCAGGATAGTGTTGAGAAAGAACTGCGGGATACGATGAATCAATGGGGAATTGGCGATGAATGGGAAGTTGAGCGCTTGCTAGATACGCTTGGAATTGCCCATCTAAGACATCAGCATCCTTACGATTTGAGTGGAGGCGAGCTCCAAAAGGCTGCCCTAGCCTGCTTATTGCTAAGAAGACCAGAAGTGCTCCTTTTGGATGAACCAACAAAGGGACTGGATCCTATTTCCAAGGAAAACTTGGCTGGGATTTTACAAGCATTGAAGTCGGAAGGTGTTACGATTGTTATGTCGACTCATGACATTGAATTTGCCGCAAAACAGGCAACGAAATGCGGCATGATGTTTCAAGGGCAAATTACCTCCGAAGGGACGCCAAGTCAATTTTTTAAAGGAAACTTTTTCTATACCACAATGATTCAAAGGCTGTTTCACCAAATTCCAGGTCAGAGTATTATGACGCTTGAGGAGGCGGTACAGCTATGTTCAGCAAGAGGGCAATAATTAGTTTCTTCTTATCAATTGTAGCAGTCGGATTGTTAGCATTAACCATTTGGTGGGGAAACGGATATTTCTTCATCAGCATGGGATTGGTGTTAACAGCAATTCTGTTATTATTGCTTCGTTTTGAAAATAGAAAAATTGAAGTACGGGAATTGGTTTTAATTGCTGTATTAGCGGCAGTCGCCGCAGTTGGACGTGTTCCATTTGCCAGTCTGCCAAGTGTTCAACCAACAACCTTCGTCATTATGACGGCTGGTCTAGTGTTTGGTGCAGAAAGTGGATTTATGATTGGTGCTGTCGCAGCGCTTGCATCCAATATGTTTCTTGGTCAAGGGCCATGGACCCCATGGCAAATGCTGTGCTGGGGCTTAGTTGGTTTCACAGCGGGGTGTTTGAGAAACACTAAATGGATGAGTACACTGTGGGGAAAAATAATCTTTGGGATTGCCTGGGGATTTCTATTCGGCTGGATTATGAATATCTGGGGCATTCTTTCCTTAACCCAATATGGAAATGAGATTAATTTGAACACGGTGCTGACTTATTATGCGAGTAGTGCGCTTTTTGACTTCATGCATGCTGTTTCCAATGTGTTTTTTATTATTATATTTGGAAAGGTTTGGATCAAAAATCTTTCAAGATTTAAGCGGAAGTATGGGCTGTTGGAATAAGGTGAACATACAATCTCTCAATTTTGATCGCAAAGACTGTCGAGAATTCTTGGCAGTCTTTGCTGTTTTTTGTAGGTTTTTCTTGCGGTCTAAAAGTCCTGTATTTCATTGACACTCTATCGAATAGATGTTATTTTATTTTTATTAGTTGTTCTTTATATAGAATTAATTTTATTGTAATTATAATAATTATACATATTATTGGAATTTAAATTAGATGTTGAAATTAGGTTATAGTAATTTGTCTATTTTTTTTGTTTGGATTGTTCTTTAAAGAGAACGGTTGTTTTATATGTAGGATAGAGTATTACATATATGAACGTTTGATTTTATAAAATATGAGTTGATTCGTAGCGATTCACAGGAGGAAATTATGAGTGCAATTACCGGTATTTATCATGTAAATGGAGAACCAGTACCACACGAACATGGCAATCGCATGATGAAGGAATTGCAAAAGTTCCCTGCTGATGATGTGCAAACTTGGTACAAGGATAATGTGTTTCTAGGATGCCATGCACAGTGGATTACACCTGAATCGATAGGTGAACTGCTTCCATATTATGACCCAGAACGCCGGGTAGCGATTACTGCGGATGCGATTATTGATAATCGTGAGGAGTTATTTGAAAAACTGCAAGTAAAACCTACTGACCAGAAATTAATAACTGACAGCGAGTTGATTCTACTTTCCTATTTAAAGTGGGGAGAAGACTCACCCAAATTCTTAGTCGGTGACTTTGCATTTATGATTTGGGATGAGAGAGAGCAGAAAATGTTCGGGGCTAGGGATTTTTCAGGAACAAGAACGCTATATTATTTTTGGGATAATAATAGATTTGCTTTTAGTACAACGATGAAACCATTGCTTTCATTACCATATATAGAAAAACAGCTTAATGAACAATGGATTGCTGAGTTTTTGGCAATACAGGATATGTTTGATACTGTAGATACTTCTTCTACTGTTTATAAAAATATCTATCAAATTCCTCCTTCTCATTCAATATCATTACTAGATGGAAGAGAATCTTTTACAAGATATTGTACCTTTACTATGGAGAAACAATTAAAGCTAAAATCAAATGAAGAATATGAAGAGGCGTTTCGTTCAATATTTCAGACTGCTGTTAATTCAAGGTTGCGTACCTACCATCAGGTAGGGGCCCATTTAAGCGGGGGGTTGGATTCTGGATCTGTAGTTAGCTTTGCAGCAAAAGCGCTATACAAGGAGAATAAAAAGTTACATACATTTAGTTTTGTACCACTTAGTGATGATAAAGTTTGGACACCAGGATCAAGAATTGCTGATGAAAGTCCATTAATTAAATCCACAGTTAATTACGTAGGAAATATTAATGATCATTACTTGGATTTTAGAGGAAAAAGTTCATATACAGAGATTAATGACTGGCTTGAAATACTTGAGATGCCCTATAAATTTTTTGAAAACTCATATTGGTTGAAAGGCATTCACGAAGTAGCTCATAGGACAGGAGTAAACGTGCTGTTAAATGGACGAAGGGGAAATAATTCTATTTCATGGGGATGGGCTCTAGAGTATTACTCAAGTCTATTAAAAAAAATGAGATTAATCCATCTTTATAGAGAAGTCCACTTGATCAGTAAAGTAAGGAAAATAAAAAAGATAAAAGTATTTTCAAGTATTGGAAAAAATGCATTTTATTCATTCGATCTAAATTCTTCAAAAAAGGATGATCATATTTTTCCTTTAATGATTGATTCTGATTTTGCTAATAGGACAAATGTTTTTGAAAAACTTTTAGAACAAAATATCGATTATTATGGAAATTCCCAATCAATCCCATATGAAAGTACTAGGGAAAACTATTTTAATAAGCTCCATAATTGGGATAAAAATGGAGCAGTTGTTACAAAGTTATCATTGCGTAGCTCCCTATTGGAGCGCGACCCAACAAATGATTTACGCGTTATTCGTTATTGTTTATCGGTACCAGAGGAACAGTTTGTTCGTTTTGGTTTAGATAGATCACTTATTCGTCGTGCAACAAACATGTATCTTCCAGATAATGTGAGATTTAATGGTGTTAGAGGATATCAAGCTGCAGAAGTAGTTCCCAGAATGATTCCTACTTGGGATTTGTTTATAAAAGATTTAGAACAACTCATAAATGACCCTGATATCTTTGGTTATTTGAACTTAAAAGTAATTAGTTCTGCTTTGGAAAAGATTAAGTCGAGGTCAAAAGAGGATTATTCCATCGATTATGAATTAATAATCTTAATGAGGAGTTTAATCTTTTATAGGTTTATTAAGTCTATTTGAATGAAGGGGGGTGATTAAATGAAAAAAGAATGGAAGAAACCAACATTAGAAATGTTAAATGTAAGTATGACAATGAGTGGAATGGGTGGAACTGCAGTAGATGGAGAAGTTAAAGAAATGCTAAAGGACGGAACTGTGGGTGATGAAACATTTCCAACTCACGGTCCAATTAGTTAATTAATCTTTGAATTATAGGTTAATAAGTTTAACGGCCCTTATACGTAAGAAAAGGTATGAGGGCTTTTCTTACCAACGTTGTCATTTATTTGGAGTGAGAAAAATGATAGAAGTTCAGAAAAAAATAAATTATGAAGCATTTGGATTAAATGTTTTTAGTGAATATCCTCTGCCTGAATTACCTCAATATATTGGGAAAAAAGAGACCGCAGATGTTGTAATTGAGATAGGTGATTTATCTCTATTATGGAATGATTTAGATGCTAAACCAGAAAGATATTTGATGGTTGGAAATTCGCTAATATTTCAGATTCCTAGTGTAGCAACTTTTTATATACAAGAAGGAAAAAAAATTACCGTCTCACCTCTAATGGGTTCTGATGAGGATGAAATTCGACTCTATATATTAGGGACTTGTATGGGTGCGATATTGATGCAGAGAAGAGTTCTACCGTTACATGGAAGTGCTGTTGCAGTTGATGGGAAAGCATATGCTTTTATTGGAGATTCTGGTGTAGGTAAATCAACACTGGCTTCAGCATTCTTGGAAAATGGATATGAACTTATAAGTGATGATTTAATTCCTGTTTCAATTTCTTCCGACAATATTCCATTTATTTTCCCTGCGTATCCCCAACAAAAGCTGTGGCAAGAAAGTTTAGATGAGTTTGGAAAAGAGTCAAGTAAGTATCGTCATGTATACAAAAGAGAAACAAAGTATGCGATACCAGTAAGGTCTAAATTTGCTAAAGTGTCACTGCCACTTTCAGGAATCTTTGAGTTAGTAAAGACTGAAGGTGAAAATATTGAAATACATCCTATTAATGGTCTTGAAAGACTACTAATGTTAAATTTAAACACTTATCGAAACACACTAATTGCCCGTTTAGGTTTAACAGATTGGCATTTTAACACCATTACAGGCATAGCTAAACAGGTTGAAACCTTTCAATTAAAAAGACCGAATTCAAGATTTACTGCTTATCAGTTAGTGGAAAGAATATTATTACAATTAAAAAAGGGGAAATAAGGATGATTAAAACTCAAAATATTCATTTGGTAAATAATATCTTTCAAAAAAAGGGATTAATTGTTAGCGATATGGGCGAAGAAAAAGTTATATTAAGTGTTAAAAATGGGAAATATTACAATTTAGGAGAGATGGGCGGAGAAATTTGGGACCTTATTGAGGAACCAACTCCTGTTAAAAAAGTGATTGAAAAATTAATGTCTGATTATCATGTAGAGCAGCATGAATGTGAGGAAGAAGTGCTATTATTTTTGGAGTCATTACTAAAGGAACAATTAATAGAAATTGGAAAAGAACAATAATCTTGTAATAAATTCTCGATAAAAAGTTGGGGAATTAGTATGAATATAGTGAAAAAGATAAAAACTTTTTTTGGGCTAGATATGGAAAAAAGGCTTCTATTTACTGAGGCTTATTTTTATTTGGGATGGGCCAGAATTTTAAAATTAATACCATTTTCAAAAGTTGCTCCTTCATTAGGACACCATATGAATGAAACAACTCTAAATTACGAGGAATCAAATAAAGAAAAGTTAAAAAAAATTTCTGAAGCCATACAAATTATGAGTCGAAACACCTTTTGGGAAAGCCAATGTTTAGTTAAAGCAATTGCAGGTATGAAAATGTTAGAAAGACGTCAAATTGAGAGCACTCTTTATTTGGGTACTGCAAGGGACGAAGACGGAAAGATGATTGCGCATGCATGGTTACGAAGCGGTCCTTTTTTTATAACGGGTGCAGAAGTTATGAAGAAGTTTACTGTTGTAAGTAAATTTGCTAAATCAATAGGATAAATGAATCAAAAGGAGAACACCATGCATAACGTTAGTGAACTTGATTTTGGGCAATTACCTAAGGAATTAAAACTTCAGATTGAAATTATGAAATGCAAATCTTCAGAAGAACTGAATACTTTTGGTGAAGAATGGTTTGTTAATGTTGATTGGGATAATTTTGTAGAGATTGCCCTCCATCATCGTATTTATTCGTTTATTTATCCGAAAATGAAAAAAATAAATAAAAAGCTAATTCCAGATAGGATTTATAACATTTTCAATAGTTATTTTCAAATGAATACCTTTAAAATGCTTCAGTTGAGTGGAGAAATGGAAGAAGTAAGTAAATTATTTATGGAAAGTGGAATACAATCCATATTTTTAAAAGGACCTGTTATTGCAAAAGATTTATATGGGGATATATCTCTACGTACATCTAGTGATCTTGATGTACTTATTCCTATTAAGGATCTGGAAAAAGCGGAGCAGCTTCTTTTTCAACAAGGGTATATAAAAGATGATTATATTGAAACTGTGTTAAATGATTGGAAGTGGAGACATCATCATACAACATATTTTCATCCTGAAAAAAACGTAAAAATAGAAATTCATTGGAGACTAAATCCAGGTCCTTCTAAGGAACCAACCTTTATAGATTTATGGAATCGTAGAAGGAAGAGTTCTCTTACTAGTTATCCTGTTTATTTTCTTGGCAAAGAGGATCTTTATTTATTTCTTGTTGCTCATGGTGCACGTCATGGCTGGTCTCGATTACGTTGGTTATTAGATATACATTTTATTTCACAACAAAAACTTGATTGGACAAAGGTTTATAGATTACTAAAAGAAAATCAATTCCTTCAAGTAGGTGGGCAAGCTTTAGTTTTATCATCACAACTTTTAAATACTCCTTTACTTAATGAAATGAAGCCATTACTCTCAGTTAAAAATTCAAGTAGGTTAGCACAAGAAGCTATTTTCTACTTAGAAAATATGATAAATCTTCACTCAGATCCTATCCCTGAGAATGTTGCTATATACCATAAACGTCATTTATTTTCATTAATGTCTAAACAGCAAAAGTTGCTTTTCATCTCAAGTTTTTTATTCCCTTATCCTGAAGACGCAGAAGTGCTACCGTTACCAAAACAGTTACATTTATTATATTTTCCATTACGTCCTTTTTTATGGGCCTGGAGAAAAACAAAGAAGTATGTATAGTCAAAGGAGTTTGTAGAAATGAGAAATATTATCTACTTTACAAAGCAAATACACTCTTTTTCGGGTAAAATTTTATATTTAAACCTTTTTGGAATGATGTTAATTAGTATATCCGAAGGTATAGGTATTTTTTTGTTGATTCCTTTGATAAGGCTTTCAGGTATCATAAATATTCCAATAGAAGAGGATTCCCCCATTTCAGATATCTATCATATTTTTAAAGGAATCCCCGAAAATATAAGTTTGTTTATTATTTTAACAATATATGTATTATTAATGATTGGCCATGCTCTTTTTCAACGAAATCAAATGATCCTAAATGGAAAAATTCAACAAGAATATATGCGTTATTTAAGGGATGAATTATATAAGGCTTTAATACAAGCTAATTGGAAGTTTTTTTTACAAAAGAGGAAGTCGGATCTAATTAATTCTATGACAACTGAATTATCACGTGTAGCTGGAGGAACTTTTTTGTGTCTTCAATTTATTTCTTCTCTAGTATTTACGTTCATACAAATTGGTATTGCATTTTGGCTTTCGTTTGAAATGACCATTGCTGTTTTAATATTTGGATTAGCACTAATTATCTTTTCACGGACATTTATTTCAAAATCTAAGACTATTGGAAATAAATCAGTAGAGTTATCAAAACAATATTTAGCAGGAATAACTGATCATTTTAATGGAATTAAGGAAATAAAAAGTAATTCATTAGAGCAAAATCATTTCAACTGGGTTCATACTATTGGTATAGAAATTGAGCAAAATGTAATGGAATTAGTTAAAGTGAATACCACTTCTAAATTTATTTCTAAAGTTGTATCTAGTTTTTTAATTGCAGGGTTTGTTTTTATTTCAATAAAGATGTTTCAAGCTCAGTCAGCAGAATTGATGCTTATTTTGGTTATTTTTTCAAGATTGTGGCCAAGGGTAAGTAGTATTCAATCAAATTTAGAACAATTAGGAACATTAATCCCTTCATTTAAAAATATTTTAGATCTACAAAATGAGTGTAAAACTGAAAAGGAAATTAATGACGAATATTATAGGAATGTAACGCCGATCTTTATTGAAGAAGGGCTTGAATTTAAAAATGTAAGCTTTCGATATGATCAAAATCAGTTTTCTTACGCACTTGAGAAAATTAATCTTAACATAACAGTAAATCATATGACTGCGATTGTCGGACCATCCGGTGCTGGTAAAAGTACCTTGATAGACATAATAATGGGATTAAATCAACCGGAAAAAGGTGAACTATTAGTTGATGGGATTCCATTAACAAATGGAAATTTATTGTCTTTACGGCGTTCAATAAGTTATGTGCCACAGGATCCTTTTCTATTTAATGCTACGATTAGAGAGAATTTATTAATGATTGAACCAAATGCATGTGATGAAAAACTTTGGGAATCATTGGAGTTCTCATCTGCCGCTGATTTTGTTAGGAACCTTCCACATGGGCTAGATACTTTAATTGGAGACCGTGGTGTAAGGCTTTCAGGTGGTGAACGACAGCGGCTTGTATTGGCACGTGCAATTCTTCGAAAACCATCAGTGTTAATTTTGGATGAAGCTACGAGTGCGCTTGATTCAGAAAATGAATCAAAAATCCAGACTGCACTTGAAAAATTAAAAGGAAAGATGACTATTATAGTTATTGCACATCGCTTGTCTACGATAAAAAATGCAGATCAAGTCATTGTTTTAGATAATGGTAAAATTATTCAGAAGGGTGATTTTTTAGAGTTAGCATTAAACAAAAAAGGATTATTTAACAACTTGCTAGAGAAACAAATGAATGCTATTTAGGTATCAATATAAAAATTATCAGAAAAAATAAAAAACTAACATTGACTTGTTCTTTATATAGAACTAAAATAAAGGTATAGGTGTAGTAAATAACTTATCAATATAAATAATGTTCTATAAAAGAAACATATAAAATAAAATTCAATTGGAAATTATTCTTACAAAGGTGGTAATATGAAGAACTTAAATGAGATGAACTATAAAGCTAAGGAAATAGATTTAAAAGAGATTTTCAATATCCTCAAAAAAAGAATATGGATTATCTTATTGGTTACTATTATTGCCACTGTATTAGGGCTTATTTATAATTCAAACTCGACAACATTTTTGTACCAAACTTCAACAAGACTTATCATTGAAGCAGATTCAGGACAAATGAAAACTCTGCAAGTTATTATTAAAGACACTTCCATTCTTGAAAAAGTAGTTGAAGAATTAAAACTAAATAGAACACCAGAATCATTAGCAAATCAGATAACAATTCAAAGTGTTGATGAATCACAAGTTGTCAGCATAAATGTCATTGATAGTAACCCACAATTAGCAGTCAAAATCGCAAATACTACAGCAAAAGTTTTCAAGGAAGAAGTACCTAAAATTGTTGGTTTTACTGCAATAAAAGATTTATCAGATGCAAAAGTTAACAAAAACCCAATTAATCAGAAATCAAACCAGCCAATTATATTAGCGTTTGTAATAGGTTTAGTAACAGGAATAGGAATAGCTTTATTGATAGATTCATTAGATGATAGTTTCAGATCAGAAAGAGAGCTAGAAGATTTCCTAGGTCTACCCGTTTTAGGCCGTATTTCTCATATGAACAAGAAAAATATCAAAAAGAAAAGTAATCACCATCCAGCATTAAATAATAATAGAGGTGAATCTATTGTTACTAAGTAAAACAAAACCTTCATTACAGACACATAGACGGAATTTAATTGCTTACTCTAATCCTGATTCAATTATAGCGGAGCAATTTAGAGAAATAAGAACAAATATTAAATTTGTAACAGAAAAGGGAAAAAAAACAATTTTATTGATTACATCCCCTAAAGAATGTGAAGGAAAGTCAACCACAGTTGCAAATATGGCCGTATCCATGGCTTTTCAAAAAGAAAAAGTACTACTTATCGATGCAAATCTAAGAGAACCATCGCTCCATCATATGTTTAAAGTTCCAAACTCAAATGGGTTAACGGAAGTGTTAACAGGAAAAGTAATTATAGAGGAAACAGTTTATCGAACCGAAATTGGAAGATTAGATGTTTTGACAGCAGGGACTATCCCTTATAATCCCACTGAACTACTTGGATCTGAAATGATGGATAAATTATTAAGTGAGGCAATTCACACATATGACGTGATTTTAATTGATTCACCAGGAGTACTTAAAGTTGCAGATTCAAGAGTATTAGCAAATAAGTGCGACGGTGTAATTCTAGTGGTTAGTTCCAGTTCAACAAGTCATGATAATGCTTGGAAAACAAAAAAGGCTCTTGAATTTGCGAAGGCAAACATTGTTGGAGTCATTGTTAATGAAAATTAGTAATGCATATTTAACCAATAAGTTTTTTTAAAATTGGTTTTTTTTTAATCAAATCGTTCGTTATTAAGAATTAGAACGTTTTTAAATATATTGGTGATGTCTCCTTACCCTTATAAATGGAGGCACTCGGTTATGCTGTGGGTGTGAAAACCTTAGACGCTAGTCGTCAAGAGTGTGATGTGAGGGGGGGTTAAATGCCCTATTTTTAATTATAGAATAATTAATGGTTAGTTCTTATATAAGAACTTAGCATTAATTATTCTATCGATTAAATTTTTAGTAAATTATGATAAGGTAGGTAGATTATGACATATAAACAGAGATTATCATTATTTCTAATTATAGACTCATGTATTGTCTTTACAGCTATTTTCTTTAGCAGATTTTTAGTTAATGCAACTTATGATATTATTACACTCCCTGTCATTGCAAGTTCATTGGCTATATTTCTTAGTCATCATATTTTTTCATTAAAGTTTAAGCTATACAAAAAAGTATGGGAGTACGCAAGTATAGGAGAGTTATTCATTATTTTCAAAGTAGTTACTCTTTCTATATTATCCGCATTATTCGTTCAACAAATTATGATTCAAGAGATTTATTTTCGGTTATTGGCTGTGACTTGGTCATTACATATTTTGTTAATCGGAGGCTCAAGATTTTTCTGGAGAATAATAAGGGATTCATTGGTAAATAAACAAAATAATAAAAAAAGAACCATGATAATTGGTGCTGGTTCCGCAGGGACAATGGTTGCAAGACAACTATTAAAAAACACAGAAGCAGATTTAGTACCTGTCGCATTTATTGACGATAACATTAACAAACATAACCTTGAGATTCTTGGAATTCCAGTTGTAGCTTCTGTTTATGAAATCACAGATAAAGTACAGGAATTAATGATTGATAACATTATTATTGCAATCCCTTCACTTAATAAAAAAGAGTTAAATATTATTTTTCAGGAATGTGCAAAAACAAATGCAAAAACACAAATTCTCCCAATGCTTGAAGACTTAGTCACTGGGAAAATATCTGTTAATCAATTTCGTGATGTTCAGGTAGAAGATTTACTTGGAAGAGAACCGGTGGAACTTGATATTGACAGTATATCAGATTATGTGTCAGGAAAAGTAGTGTTGGTAACGGGTGCTGGAGGTTCAATAGGTTCTGAAATTTGCAGGCAGATTGCTAAATTTGCACCTAATAAATTAATTTTATTAGGACATGGTGAGAATAGTATTTACTCCATTGAAACGGAATTAAAGGATAAATATGGAAATGTTGGGATTAAATTCTTAACTGAAATCGCAGATTTACAAGATGCCCCAAAAATAATGAATGTAATGGAAGAATACCACCCTAATGTTGTTTACCATGCTGCAGCTCATAAACATGTCCCATTAATGGAACGGAACCCAGAAGAAGCGGTGAAAAATAATGTTATTGGTACAATGAATGTAGCAAAGGCTGCCAGTTGGCATGGTGTGGAAACATTTGTGATGATTTCAACAGATAAAGCAGTGAATCCGACAAGTGTGATGGGTTCAACTAAAAGACTTGCAGAAATGATTGTTCAATCCATAAATAAGGAAAGTACTACTAAATTTGTGGCTGTACGGTTTGGGAATGTATTAGGAAGCAGAGGAAGCGTTATACCATTGTTTAAAAAGCAAATCGAAAAGGGTGGACCGATTACGGTTACCCATCCAGATATGGTGCGTTATTTTATGACTATTCCGGAAGCCTCAAGGCTAGTGATTCAAGCAGGTTCGCTTGCTCGTGGCGGGGAAGTTTTTGTTTTGGATATGGGTGAACCAGTGAAAATAGTCGATCTTGCTAAAAATTTGATTAAGCTATCAGGAAATAATATCGAAGAAATAGGAATCGAGTTTACGGGAATACGACCTGGTGAAAAGCTGTTTGAAGAGTTATTAAAGGATGAAGAAGTCCATAATAAGCAGGTTTATCCAAAAATCTACATTGGCAAAACAACAAATCTATTCTTCGATGAAATTGAAGAATTGATTACTAATTATTCAATGATGGATAAGGATTCACTAAGGAAGAAATTATTGTATCTAGCAAATAACAAAGTTGATTCACAAAAACAGCCAATGACCATCTCTGGCTAAAAAGGAAGAAAAAATTAAAGGTCAGAAAGGCAATTATTTTTGCAGTAGGTTAGGAACTGAATTTTGCCCAGACGTTATTGAGGCTGTGCAAAAAGTTGAGGATGGATGAGGAAATATGAAAAATAGAATACTGTTTTGTGCTACGGTTGATTATCATTTTCATGCATTTCATTTGCCGTATTTAAAATGGTTTAAAGAACAAGGGTGGGAGGTTCATGTTGCTGCAAGTGGCGATATGAACCTCCCTTTTGTTGATAAAAAATATAATATACCTATCCAAAGGTCACCATTTAAGAAACAAAATGTAGTTGCTTACCAACAATTGAAAGCCATTATTAGACAGAATCAGTACTCGATAATGCATTGCCATACTCCAATGGGAGGAGTCCTTGCCCGTTTAGCTGCAAATTCCTTCCGAAAAGGTGGAACTAGAGTGATTTATACCGCTCACGGCTTTCATTTTTGCAAAGGAGCCCCACTTATTAATTGGTTAATCTACTACCCTATCGAAAAGATATTGTCTAGATTTACAGATTGTTTGATTACGATTAATCAAGAGGATTACCAGTTGGCAAGAAACAAAAGATTCAAAGCAAAACTGATTAAACATGTTCATGGCGTTGGGGTGAATACAGACCTCTTTAAACCAGTAACAAATGAAGAAAAGAATAGAATAAGAGAAAAATACGGTTATAATCCTAATGATTTTTTGATGTTTTATGCAGCTGAATTTAATAAAAATAAAAATCAAAAGCTGCTGATTAAATCACTTGCTTCAATTAAAAATAAAATACCAAATGCTAAATTGTTGTTAGCTGGTGAGGGTCCGTTAATAAAAGCATGCAAGGAATTAGCAGCTAGATTAGAAGTTCAGAATATGGTTGATTTTTTAGGATTTAGAAAAGATATTAGGGAATTGCTTAACATGTCAGATATTGGCGTTGCTTCAAGCTTAAGAGAGGGACTTCCAGTAAATATTATGGAGACGATGGCCAGTGGACTACCAGTAGTAGCTAGTCGGAACAGGGGACATGTAGAATTGATTACTCATAATATAAATGGTTGGTTAATAGATCATGACAATTTAGATGAATTTGCATTAAAACTTACAATGGGTGTCAATGATCGAGATTGCATACTAGTACTTGGCGAAAAAGCTCGAGAAAAAATGTTGGCACAATATAGTATTAATAAAGTACTGGAAGATATGACCACTATTTATTCTCAATACATGGAAGAAAAGGAGGAGATGAGGTGGGCAGTCCAATAAGAATTTTACATGTAGTGGTTAACATGAACAGAGGTGGAGCTGAAACCTTAGTCATGAACTTATATCGAAACATTGATCACTCAAAAATACAATTTGATTTCCTTACAAGTAAACCTGGAGCATTTGATTCTGAAATAATCAAAATGGGGGGAAAATTCATAGAATTCCTTATATTTCAGAAGTTGGCCATTTTAAATACATTAAAGAATTAAACAGTTTCTTTTCAACTCATACCGAGTATAAAATTGTACATTCACATATGGATAGAATGAGTGGTTTGATCCTTAGAGAAGCAAAGAAGGCTGGGATGCCTATTCGAATTTCTCATAGTCATAATACTCAAAGTGAAGGTGGTTTAGCAACAAAAATCTATAAATGGTACGCAGGTCAATTTATCAATTTAAATGCAACCAATTTAGTTGCATGTTCGAACTCTGCGGGAAAATGGCTCTTTTCAGAAGAATCTAAAAAGGCATTAATCTTAAAAAATGGAATTGAACAAGAACTATTTACATTTTCACCTAAAATTCGAAGTCAAATAAGAGAAGAATTAAAGCTCGATGACGGAATATTTGTTATTGGTCATGTTGGGAGATTTTGCCATCAAAAAAATCATTCTATGTTAATTGATATTTTTGCTAGATTTAATGAAAGGCATAGAAACTCGATCCTAATTTTAGTAGGAGATGGCCCATTACGCAATGAGATTGAAAGGAAAATCAAGAATTTAAATTTAGTCGGGAAAGTAAGATTATTAGGTATTAGAAGTGATATTTACAGGTTGCTACAAGCGTTTGATACTTTTGCATTTCCTTCATTACATGAAGGTTTACCAGTTTCCTTAATCGAGGCACAAGGATCGGGGTTACCATGTCTGATTTCTGATCAAATATCTCGAGAAGTAGACATGGAAGATGGTTTAATAGAATTTCTCCCATTAAATGATTTATATGCCTGGACAAACAAACTTTTAGAAATTGCATTAAAAAGAAAAGTTCGGTTTTCAAATTTAATTGCTTTATCAAATAAAGGTTATAACATTAGAGAGACTGCCTCCCGAATTGAAGATTTTTATTTAAATGCAGCTGGAGGATACAGATGAAAAAACTTACAGTATTTACACCAACTTACAACCGTGCATATAGTCTTGGAACCTGTTATGAAAGTCTTGCTGATCAATCCTGTAAAGATTTTATATGGTTGGTAATTGATGATGGATCCACAGACAATACAAAAGAATTGATTGAATCCTGGAACAAAGAAGAAAGGGTTGAAATTAAATATGTATACCAGGAAAACCAAGGAATGCATGGAGCACATAATACTGCATATAAATTAATTCAAACCGAACTAAATGTTTGCATTGATTCAGATGATTATATGCCAAGTGATGCAGTGGAAAAAATAATCTCATTTTGGGAAAAATTCGGAAATGAAAAAGTAAGTGGATTAATTGGACTTGATGCTTTTACTGATCATTCTATTATTGGAACAATGCTACCAGATGATATAAAAACATCAACTTTATTTAATCTCTATAACAAATACGGTGTGTTAGGAGATAAAAAGGTAGTCTATCGTTCGGATTTGACAAGGCAATATCCATATCCAATTTTTAAGGGTGAGAAATATGTTGGATTGGCATACAAATATTATATGCTTGATCAGGACTATGAAATGTTGTTAATGAATGAAGTGTTATGCTGTGTAGAGTATCTACTTGATGGTTCGTCTAGGAACATGTATAACCAGTATCTCAAAAATCCAAGAGGTTTTGCATTTTATCGTAAGGAACTGATGAAATTACCATTTGCTAGTGCTTTGTTTAAGTTTAGGCAAGCAATTCATTATGTTTCAAGTAGTATTATGATAAACAATTCTAAATTCATTTTGGAAAGCCCAAATAAGTTATTAACTATATTAGCAATCCCAATTGGGGTAATGCTATTTTTTTATGTAAAGGCAAAAACCAAGGTTGTTTTTAAATAAAGGTTAAAATTTTTAGAATATCCACTGGAAGTGAGAAACAATGACCATTTTATGGATTAATCTCGCGATAGTATTTATATTTTCTTTTTTAGCAAGATTCTTAGCAGCTCCTAATAATAATATGGAAAACATACCTATAAGGCCAAATATACTATTTCTTTTTGGAGCAATGATTTCTTTAGTCCTAGTTTCGGGTCTCCGAAATAATATTGGAGACACATATTTTTATATGCATATTTATGAAATGAATGAGTTTACTTGGGAGTATATTCATTCTCAAAAAGATTTTGGATTCGGTATCTTCCAAAAGATTTTAAAAAATTATAGTGATGACCCACAAATTTTATTAGTAACGACAGCTTTTTTAACAAATGTACTTATCATTTTGGTATTACGTAAATATTCAAGAATATTTGAATTAAGTACCTACGTTTATATAACCGGTGGATTATTTTTAGTTACTATGAATGGAATTAGACAATGCTTAGCAGCAGCTATTATTTTTACGGGTACAAAATTTTTAATTAATGGGAACTGGTTTTTATATACCCTGATTGTTCTATTAGCATCAACCTTTCATCAAAGTGCATTAGTTCTTATTCCTATTTATTTCTTAGTCAGGTTTAAGGCATGGTCTAAAACGACAATTGTTCTATTACTGTTTTCTGTCTTAATTGTCATAGGGTTTGATAAATTTTCAAGTGTACTATTCTCTTCAATTGAGAACACCCAATATGGCCATTATGCAAATTTTTCAGAAGGTGGAGCCAGTTCTATTAGGGTTCTTGTAACTGCAGTCCCACTTTTAATTGCCTTTTTGGGTAGAGAAAAACTGTCGACAATATTTCCGAAAAGTGATTATATTGTAAATATGTCAATAATTGGACTTGTATTCATGATAATTTCTACACAAAACTGGATATTTGCCAGGTTTTCTATTTATTTCAGTTTATACCAATTAATCCTGATATCTTGGTGTGTAAAACTTTTTCGTGAGAAGGAGCAGAAACTAGTCTATTACGGAATATTGTTTTGTTATTTTATTTTTTATTACTATGAAAGTGTCATGAGTTTAAATATTGTTTATAAGAGTAATTATCTTTAGACTTTCAGATAGGATTAAGAAGGTGTGTTTATTTGGATAATATTGGGGGAATAAATAAGGTTTTACACATTGTAAGTGCGATGGATCGAGGCGGAGCGGAGACTCTTATCATGAATATATATAGGAATATAGATAAATCAAAAGTTCAATTCGACTTTGTAACACATTCGGAGAAAAAAGGGGATTATGATGAAGAAATAATCAGTATGGGTGGAAATATTTATAGAATTCCTAGTTTAGGAACGAAAGGCCCTATTTCTTATATTAAGGAATTAAAAAAAATTATGACCTCAACTAAATATTCCGCTGTACATGCGCACACAGATTATCAATGTGGTTTTCCAGCTTTAGCTGCAAAAATGAGTGGGATAAAAACTAGAATTTGTCACTCACATAGTAATAATTGGCTCAAAAGTAATAGAACCGCGGAAAATATTTTGCTATATTTTTTAAGGAAAATTATCCGATTCTCTGCAACACATTATTGTAGTTGCAGTTTGGAAGCAGCGCGATTCTTGTTTGGTGAAAAAAACAAAGAAATTTCTAGAGTTAGAATATTAAATAATGGAATCGATGTAAGTCAATTCTCGAACACAGATTCAAAAGATAGAGACAGCGTAATAAACGAACTGGGCTTACAAAAAGAAGTTAAACTTATCGGTCATATCGGGAAATTTTCTCCATCAAAGAATCAATATTTTATCCTAAAAGTTCTAGAACAGCTTGTTAAAGTGGATAACAGCTTTCGAGCTATTTTTGTAGGGGATGGGCCGTTAAGAAATGAGATAGAAAAAGAAGTATTAAAACTCGGATTAAAAGATTATGTTCTGTTGTTAGGAGTAAGACGTGATATTCCAAGATTAATGAATGCATTTGATGTCTTTATTTTCCCATCATTATTCGAGGGATTCGGCATTGTAACAATTGAGGCACAAAGCACAGGAACACCATGTGTGATCGCTGATACTGTTCCAAAGGAAACAGATATGGGATTAGGGCTAGTTTCTTATTTAAATCTCAATGAAAATTTAGACACTTGGTGTTTCAAAATAAATGAAGCTTTATTAATTAAAAAACCTGATAAACAAACAATTGAAAATAATGTCACACAATCTGGTTATAACATTAAGGATAATGTTAAATTTTGGCTAGATTTATATGGTGTATGATTAGTAGACTTTTTATTTTTGTGAACGGGGAATTTTTATGAAAAAAAAAATATTAATTACATCTTTCGATTTAGCAGTAGGTGGAGTTGAAAGAAGCTTAATTGGATTATTGGGAAACTTAGACTACGATAAATATGATGTAGACTTAATGCTATTTAAACATGAAGGTGAATTTTTCTCGATGCTTCCAGAAAATCCCAATTTACTAACGGAAATACCTCATTACACTACGTTTAGAAAATCAATTGGACAAATTGTAAAGGAAGGTTATTATTCTATTGGTGCATCTCGGTTAATAGCAAAAATAATGAGTTTGTTGCATGGGAAAATTAGAAATATTGATGAACCTGGCTATTTGTCGATCCAATATGGGTGGGCAATATCAAAATCTTTTCTTCCTAAATTACATAAAGAATACGATGTGGCCATAGGATTCCTTTGGCCACATTATTTTATTGGGGATAAAGTAAGAGCTAAAAAGAAAATTGGTTGGATTCATACTGATTACTCAAATATCCAAATTAACCAGAAATTAGAAATAAGAATGTGGAAAAAAGTTGATAATATTGTAGCGGTTTCCGATGAATGTTCGAAAACATTTCTAACGTTTTTTCCAGAATTAAACGGTAAAACAACAGTAATAGAAAATATTCTTTCTCCAGAATTTATTCAGGAACAAGCAAATTTAGAGATAACGAATGAAATAAAGAAATCTAAAGGAAAAACAATATTATTAACTGTTGGTCGACTAACCTTTGCTAAGGGATTGGATGATGCTATAAAGGCGTGCAGGGAATTGATTGATAAAGGTATGAATATCGAATGGTATGTAATTGGTTATGGACCGCTCGAAAATGACTTAGAAGAACTGATAAAAAAATTAGGGCTCCAAGATAGGTTCTTCTTATTGGGGAAAAAGACCAATCCATACCCATATATGAAGGCATGTGATATTTATGTTCAGCCTTCTCGGTATGAGGGCAAAGCTGTTACGATTCGTGAAGCGCAAATATTGGGTAAACCAGTGGTATTAACCAATTTTCCTACTGCTAAAAGCCAAGCAAGGGATGGAGTCGATGCTCTTATAACTGAGCCTAACGTAGAGGGAATAGTAAATGGGATTAGAAAAATGATTGAAGATAATCAATTCAGAGAAAAAATAATTTCTAATGTAGAAGCAACAGATTATGGCAATAAGAGTGAACTGCCAAAATTATATCGATTAATAGAATCATAAATAGAGAGGGGGATTATATTGGCAATTTTAATAACAGGTGGCGCTGGATATATAGGAAGTCATACAACCGTTGAATTATTAGAAGCTGGCTACGATATTATTGTGGTTGATAATATGAGCAATAGTAAAAAAGAATCATTAACTAGGGTAAGTCAGATTACTGGTCAAAGGTTTAAATTCTATAATATTGATTTATTGGATGAAGGTAAATTAGAGAAGGTATTCTTGGATAATAGTATTGATGCAGTTGTACATTTCGCTGGTTTTAAGGCAGTTGGAGAATCTGTTAAACTCCCTTTATCCTATTATCACAACAATATTGCAAGTTCATTAATACTATTTAGGATTATGAAAAAATATTATGTCAAAAAATTAGTATTTAGTTCATCTGCAACAGTTTATGGAATTCCTGAAACTGTTCCAATTTCTGAAGAATTTCCATTATCAGCCTTAAATCCGTATGGAAGAACCAAATTGATGATTGAGGAAATCCTAAGGGATCTTAATGCGTCTGACCCAAGTTGGAGTATTGCACTATTACGATATTTTAACCCGATTGGTGCACATGGTAGCGGATTAATAGGAGAGGATCCACAAGGAATCCCTAATAACTTAATGCCTTATATTACCCAAGTTGCAGTTGGGAAATTAAAGGAATTACAAGTGTATGGAAATAATTATCCAACCAAAGATGGTACTGGGGTAAGGGACTATATTCATGTAGTTGATCTTGCAAAAGGACATTTGCAGGCACTTAAAAAGGTTTTCAGCAATATTGGCATTAATGCATACAATTTGGGAACTGGGAATGGCTATAGTGTACTGGAAATGGTTGCAGCATTTGAAAAGGCTTCAGGTGTTAAAATTCCATATAAAATAGTGAATCCAAGACAAGGTGATGCAGCGATCTGCTATGCGGATCCAACAAAGGCGAAGATGGATTTAGATTGGGTTGCAGAAAAAGGAATTGAAGAGATGTGTAAGGATTCATGGAGATGGCAATCCAAAAATCCAAGAGGTTATGAAGAAAACAATAAGATAATATCTAATGATAATCCTTGCTGTATTACAAGCGAGGATTTTTTATTAGCAGAAATTAATCATGAGTTGGTGAAATGAGGTTGGAAAGATGAACCTGTCTGAAAAGCTATCACAGGAGAAGTTTGTTGAAATGATGAATCAAATTTATACAATTGGGCATTTAAGTCAATCGGTTAATACCAAAGATTTAGTTCAAGAAATTATCGTTAAGATTAATGAAGTAATTAAGGGAAACTAGTAGTGGAGAAGGATATTTTATGAAAAGAGTGCTAGATTTCTTCAGTGCATTATTACTTTTGATGTTAACATCACCAATTATGCTGTTTACGGTGATCTTAGTAAGAATAAAATTAGGTACCCCTACACTGTTTATACAAAGACGCCCAGGGTTATTTGGTAAACCATTCTATCTTTATAAATTTAGAACGATGACGGATGAACGTGATTCAAAAGGATATCTTTTGCCTGATTCAATAAGATTGACTGCTGTCGGTAAATTCTTAAGAAAATTTAGCTTAGATGAATTACCACAACTTATCAATGTTCTTAAAGGTGACCTAAGCCTTGTTGGACCAAGGCCGTTACTAATGGAGTATCTTCCTTTATATACTCCTGAGCAAGCAACACGGCATAATGTTCGCCCAGGTATCACAGGATGGGCCCAAGTTAATGGGAGAAATGAGATCTCATGGGAAGAAAAGTTTGCGTTTGATGTTTGGTATGTAAACCATCGATCATTATTACTAGACTTTAAAATTTTATGGTTAACGGTATTAAAAGTGATTCGATCGGAAGGGATTAATCAACTGGGAAATGCAACTATTGAACCCTTTAAAGGTTCAAAATATTAGCAAAGGAGGCGGGGAGCGCGGGATGAACATAGCAATTATTGGTCAAGGGGGACACAGCAAGGTTATCACAGATTTAATTTCTTTACATAATGACCACTCAATTGTTGGATACTTTGATGATAAACATATAGATCTAACTGTTAAAGATAATACCTATTTTGGTTCAATTTTAATGGTAAAAGAAATAAAGAAATTGATTAAGGACCTTAAAATAATTATTGCAATCGGAAACAACAAAATAAGGAAAACAATTATTGAAAGGCTCGACCTGCCTAATGAATCCTATTTATCAATCATACATCCCTCTGCAATTATTAGTCCAAGTGCAAAAATCGGAACTGGGACAGTTGTTATGGCAAAATCTGTAATTCAAGCTGATGCGGTAATTGGCAGACATTCTATTATTAACACGAATTCAGTGATTGAACACGACAACCGAATCGGTGATTTTGTTCACGTATCCCCAAATGTCACTCTGACGGGTTCTGTACAAGTTGAACATGGGGTACATATTGGTGCAGGAGCAACGGTAATTCCAAATACAAACATCGGGGAATGGTCTATCATTGGTGCAGGAGCCTCTGTGATTAACAATATTCCACCATTTTGTACTGCTGTAGGGGTTCCGGCAAAGATAAAAATGAAAAAGATTCATGGAGGTGTATAAATGGTTAATGTAACTTCAACTAAAAGAATATTTCTCTCTTCTCCGCATATGAGCGGGAATGAACAAAAATATATTAATGAAGCTTTTGAAACAAATTGGATTGCTCCACTTGGACCAAATGTAGATGCATTCGAAGAAGAAATAGCAAATTATGTTGGAGCCAAAGGGGCTGTTGCGGTAAGTTCAGGTACTGCAGCAATTCATTTGGCTCTTTCTTTATTGAATATTAAGAAGGGTGACAAAGTTTTTTGTTCATCTCTAACCTTTATCGCAAGTGCCAATCCAATTGTGTACCAAGGTGCTGAACCAGTTTTTATTGATTCGGAACCAGAAACATGGAATATGTCTCCTAGTGCATTAAAGGATGCAATGGAAGAGGCTAGCAAGATTGGTAAATTACCAAAAGCTGTAATTGTTGTTAATTTATATGGCCAAAGTGCAAAAATAGACGAGATACTGTCAGTTTGCAATGAATATGATGTTCCCATGATAGAAGATGCAGCTGAATCACTAGGAGCAAATTATAAGGGACAGGCAAGTGGAACCTTTGGTAAATATGGTATTTACTCGTTTAATGGAAATAAAATAATTACCACTTCTGCTGGGGGAATGTTGGTTTCAGACGATGTGGAGTCGTTGAAAAAGGCAAGATTTTTAGCTACACAAGCCAAGGATCCTGCACTTCATTACCAACATAGCAAGTTAGGATTCAATTATCGAATGAGTAATATTTTAGCCAGGATTGGAAGAGCTCAGTTAGAGATATTAGAAGAGAGAGTCCTGGCGCGAAGGCAAATATTTAAAAACTATTTAAATGAATTAAGACACTATCCAGGATTTAGTTTTATGCCTGAACTAAAAAATACCTATTCAAATCGTTGGTTAACTGCTCTAACTATTGATGAGAAAGAATCAGGAATATCTATTAATTCAATGATAACCTCATTAGCCGAGCAAAATATTGAGGCACGTCCAGTTTGGAAACCTTTGCACATGCAACCTTTATTTAAAGACACTAAATATTACACTAATAATGAATTTGAAAATGTGTCAGAGGCGATATTTAATTCCGGTATTTGCTTACCATCTGGCTCTAATTTAACTGAAGATGAGCAGCATAAAGTAATTGATTGTATAAAAAAAGAGATAAAATATAATTCTTGATGAAGTAATTTCACATTTTTAAAAGCTATACGATAAAGAGGTAATTAAATGATTGGGAAAAATATTTTCGAGTTTCGAAAAAAAGAAATTTATCGCTTACTGAACTGGCTGAAAGAGCAAATATCTCAAAATCTTATTTGAGCAATATCGAAAGAGAATTAAATCAGAATCCTTCTATTAAGGTGATAGAAAAAATTGCTTCGGTATTAAATGTTGATTTAAAAGCATTAATAAAAACAGAATCAAACAAAGATATTAATCAAGTTGTAGAACAAGAGTGGATAGATTTAATTAAAGAATTAAAGGAATCAGGTATTAATAAGGAACAGATAAAGGAATATCGTGATGTAATTGAATTTATTAAATGGAAAAAGGAAAATGGAAATTCTGATATCTAATATTTTGTTGTTTCTCTGAATTTCTTTGCTAGTTGTTTTGTATTGTGAAGGTGGTGGGGATCCATTGAACCAAAAAGTAAGTGTGATTGTTCCAATTTATAATGTTGAAAAATATTTAAATCGATGTATAAAGAGTATTTTAAACCAAACCTATAAAAATCTTGAAGTAATACTAGTAAATGATGGATCGCTTGATAAAAGTGGGGAAATTGCTGACAGCTATTCTAAAATGGATAAAAGAATAAAGGTGATTCATAAAGAAAATGGTGGTTTATCTGATGCTAGAAATGCTGGAATGAAGCAAATAACAGGAGAATACACTATTTTTGTTGATAGTGATGATTGGCTAGACGAAAAGATGGTCGAAGCGCAGATTAATATAAGTAATCAATTTCAAGCTGATATTGTTCAATCAGCTTTTTATTATGCATACGATGACCATCTTCTCTTTGATAACAGGGTTTATTGTCAGGATGCTGAACCTGCTGTTTTGGATAATTGTTCACTTATGTATGAGTTAGTAATAAATGAACGGATTAAAAATTTCGCCTGGGGCAAGCTCTACAAAACAAGTCTAATTAAAGATTTACCTTTTAAAAAAGGTGTATTGTTTGAAGATGTTTTTTGGGCTCATCATGTAATGCATCGAGTGAATACATTTGTCTTAATCCATCAACCTCTATACTACTATATGCAACGTAGTGACAGTATTGTTGCAACCTATACACCAAAGAATTTGGATATCTTAAAAGGTATAAGGGAACGACATTTTTTTATTGAAGATAACTATAAAGATTTAATCGATGAATCTTATAGGGGAATCTTAAAGACTAGTTTGATCCACTACAATTTGTTGTTACTTAATCGTAAGAAAGATAAGGATGGAAATTTAAGAAAAGAAATTAGGAATTATATTAAAACCCATTATAAACAATTTAAAATGGCTGCAATCCAAGACATAACACTAAGTCAACAATTAAGTCTTTTTTATCTACACCCATTATTGAATATTTCTTATCAATTATTAAATATAATCTTAAGAAAGCTACATATTAAACCCCAACCTGCAGGTATGCAAAAAATTTTTTACAAGGTGGAAAATTAAAAGTTACATCTATGAAAATGGAATGAAGGGGAGTATTATTATGGATTCGAATCCAGTTATAAGGAATTTGATAAAAAAATATATTACTTTAATGATAATTTATATTTTTAATCTTTTTCCAATAAATAAAAATAAAGTATTTTTATTTAGTTATTACGGAAGTCAATATGGCTGCAGTCCTAAATATATTACAGAATATATTCTGAAGAATTACCCAAAAGGTAGATTTGATATTGTATGGGCTTTCAATGATTTAAAAACCAAAGAACATTTAACCGGTTTTAGAAAAGTACGATTGATGTCGATTAGATATTTTTATGAATTATGTACATCAAAGGTGATAATAACAAATTTTAGAACTACAGATTTATTTGTGAAAAGGAAAGAACAATACTACATACAGACATGGCATAGTTCTTTGCGATTAAAGCAAATAGAAAAAGATGCAGAAGATACTTTACCACAGAGCTATATAAAAATGGCAAAAAAGGATTCTGTTAAATGTGATTTGTTATTGTCAGGTTGTCAATATAGTACAAAAATATTTAGAAATGCATTTTGGTACAATGGGGAAATTTTAGAAAGTGGGACTCCAGCAAATGATATATTTTTTGAAAAAAATTTGGGTCTTAAAACCTTAATTGTAAATAAATTAAACCTACCAAATGGTTATAAAATTGCATTATACGCACCAACTTTTAGAAAGGATAGTGGATTAGATGTTTACAATCTTGATTATGAACTAATTGTTAATGTGCTTTCAGAAAAATTTGGGGAGAATGGATATTACTATTACGATTACATCCTCACTTAATTAATATATCAAAACAAATAAAAGATACTGAAAAAATTATTAATGTCACAGAATATGATGATATTCAGGAATTGATGTACACTGCAGATCTATTAATTTCTGATTATTCAGCTGTTATGTTTAGTTTTCTTCTTACAAAAAAACCATGTTTCTTATACGTTCCAGACTTAGAGAATTATGTGAATAATGATAGAAAATTATATTTTAATATAAGTGAACTTCCATTTGTTAGCGCAAAAACAAACAATGAACTTACGAGAGAAATATTAAATTTTGATATGAATAACTATTTGAATAAAGTAAATAAAATGCTAGAAAAAATTAACACTTATGAAGATGGAAATGCTAGTAAAAATTTATTGGATAGGATAGAGAAAATAACAAAATAAAATTAAGGAGATTATTTTATGGTTCCTAAAAAGTATAATGTCGGATATACAACTGGCGTATTTGATTTATTTCATGTTGGACACCTAAATATTTTAAAGAGATCAAAGGAAAGCTGTAACTATTTAATAGTGGGTGTAAGTACGGATGAATTAGTAGAAAGTTATAAAAATCAAAAGCCAGTAGTACCTTTTGAGCAAAGAATTAAGATTGTAGAATCTATAAAATATGTTGATGAAGTCGTTATACAAACTACAATGGATAAGTTAGATGCATGGGAAAAAATTAGTTTTGATGTAATGTTCCATGGTGATGATTGGAAAAATTCAAAATTATGGAAGGATTATGAAGATAAATTTAACAAAGTTGGAGTATCCTTAGTTTATTTTCCCTATACGAAGGATACTTCATCAACAATGTTAAAAGAAAAAATGAAGGTATAAATTAAATAAACAAATTTTTATTTATTCATTTTGAAAAAAATACTGAAAATTTTTATTGAATCTCAACCAAGTATCATCTAAGATTTATTAAGTTTACATTATTTGGAATAATTAAGTGAGGAAAACAAATGAAAAAAAGCATCTTATTTGTCATAGATTCGCTTGAGTGTGCTGGTGCAGAAAAAAGTCTGGTTACTCTTTTATCCTTATTAGATTACACAAGATATGATGTTGATCTTATGTTATTTGGACATGGCGGAGTCTTACAAGAGTTAATACCTAAAGAGGTAAATATTCTTTCACCATTAAAATATTCAAAGTTTGTAAGTATGAGTTTGAAAGATGCCTTACTATATTCAGCAAAGAATTCAACATATACTATGTTATCTGCTAGGACTAAATACACTCTAAAATTAAGAACAAAAAAATATAGCAATGCTCAAAAGGCTAGATTATATTGGGAAAGTGTATCAAAGGTAATTGAGGATAATCCTAAAATATATGATATAGCCATTAGTTATGCGCAGGGAGTACCTACATTTTATGTAGCAGAAAAAGTATATGCAAAAAAAAAATTTGCATGGGTTAATACTAGTTACTTATTAGATAAAAAAGAAAGAGATTTTCAAAAGAACTTTTATGATAGGTACAATAAAATTGTGGCTGTCTCAGATTCAGCAAAAAATATATTAATTAATACTTTTCCATTTTACTCAGAAAAAATAGAAGTAATTTATGATATCAACAATCCATTATTAATACAAGATATGGCTGAATTTAATGGAGGATTTAATGATAATTATGAAGGTTTAAGAATCCTTACTATTGGGAGACTAGCTGAAGGTAAAGGTTATGATATTGCTCTTTCAGCATGTAAATTGTTAATAGAATCTGGATATAGATTTAAATGGTACGCTCTCGGAAAAGGGCCACTTGAAGAAGAAATCAAGGAAAATATAATTAAAGATAATTTATTTGATCATTTCAAGTTGTTAGGTGTAAAGGCTAATCCATATCCGTATATTAAAAATGCAGATATATATGTTCAAACTTCAAGATTTGAGGGATTTGGCCTTGCAATAGCGGAAGCTAGAATGCTCAATGTACCAGTTGTTACTACTCGTTTTGATTCAGTCTATAATCAAATGGTGGATGGTAAAAATGGACTTGTAGTGGATATGAACCCAGATGCAGTTTGTGAGGGTATAAAAAGATTAATAAACGATTCAACATTAAGGGAAAATATTGTGCAATATTTAAAGACAGAAAAAAAAGGAAATGTAGATGAAATTGATAAATTCTATCAACTTATAAGTTATGAAGGTGACTAACCCATGAGAAAAAAGTATTATTCATGGTAATAAACATGAATGTTGGTGGAACAGAAAAAGCACTACTAAACATGATATCTGTAATGTCAAAAGTAAAGTATGATATTGAGATATTGATGTTGGAAAAATACGGTGGCTTTCTTAATACGATTCCTAAAAGTGTAAGTGTAAGGTATTTGGATGAGTATAAAGAGATAAAATCAATAATTAATGAGCCACCTATAAATGTTGTATTACGATATGTAAAACAAGGAAAACTCCTGAACGCATTTGTATTATTTATTTTATTTCTTATATCAATGATAAATAAAGAAAGAACACTTTTATTTAAATATGTTTTACGAAAATTTCCAGTAAATGGTGATTATGATTTAGCTGTGGCTTATGCTGGTCCTATGGATTTTATAAGCTATTTTGTCGCTAATAAAATTAATTCTAAAAAGAAAATACAATGGATTCACTTTGATGTTACGAAGATCGGGTTTAACAAATATTTTGCATCTAAAATTTATAAAATGTTTGATCGGATCTACGTTGTCTCGAAAGAAGGCAAAAACAAGTTAGATAGGCTTTTACCCACTTTAAAGGATAAAACAGAAGTGTTTTTGAATATTATTGTCCAAGAAAACATAAAAAAGCTTGCAGATGAAGGATTAGGCTTTCAAGATAATTTTGATGGTATAAGGATCCTTACTGTAGGTAGACTTAGCAAAGAAAAAGGTCAAGATTTAACAATTCCCGTGTTAGCAAAACTAAAGCAGGAGGGATTAAATATTCGATGGTATTGTATTGGAGAGGGTAATGAAAGAGTAGAATATGAAAAAGCTATAAAGAAATACGAAGTTAAGGAAGATTTTATCCTTCTTGGCTCTAATCCTAATCCATATCCATTTATGAAACAATGCGATATATATATACAACCTTCACGTCATGAAGGATATTGTATAACCCTAGCTGAAGCAAAATGCTTTTGCAACCCAATCATCAGTACTAATTTTACCTGGTGCAACTGAACAATTGATACATGGCCAATCTGGTTTAGTTGTTGATATTGATAGTCAACAAATCTATGAGGCAATAAAGAATTTTATAAATGATAAAAAATTATATAAAAAGATTAAAGATAATCTTCAAAAGGAAACAATTCAAAAGCCACAAGTATTGATTGATTTATAACATATTATAAATGGAGGGTAAGTATGAAAAAAGTTTTATTTATGCTTAGCAGCATGAATATTGGTGGGGTTGAAAAATCATTTCTTTCCCTCCTTTCTAAATTATCAAAAGATGAGTATGATATTACCGTCTTGTTATTGGAAAAAAAAGGGGGATTCCTTGAATTTGTCCCTGATTGGGTGAAAATCGAAGAGGCAACATGGTACAAAGAAGTAAAACCCATTATTATGCAAGCTCCCCAGCAAACGGTGAAAGATTATTTAAAACAAAAGAAATTACACCTTGTACCTAGCTTTGTTGCTACGTATCTAATATCGAAATACCTAGATAAAAGGTACCTTTACTATGAAAATGTCATGAAATCTGTCCCTTTTTATAAACATATATTTGATATTGCGATAGCATATCATGGTCCAACTGATATTATTGATTTTTTTATAGCAAATAAAGTAAATGCTAAGAAAAAGATTTCCTGGGTTCATTTTGATGTGTCAAAGCATCAAATTAATGAAAAATTGTATAACAAGCTTTATATAAAATTCGATCATTTGTTTATTGTTTCAAAAGAGGCTAAAAACAAGTTGGTAACTAAGTTCCCAAAAATCTCAAAAAAAACATTAGTTATTCATAATAATGTTCCTAAAGATGTAATAATGGAAATGTCAAAAGAGAAGATAGAATTTGATAAAGGATACGAAGGTTATAGAATTGTAACAGTTGGTAGATTATCAGTGGAAAAAGGCCAGGACCTTGCTGTAACGGTATTATCGAGACTCCGAAAAGAGGGAATTGAAGTAAGATGGTATTGCATCGGAGAAGGTAAATATAGACAGAACCTTGAACGGATGATAAAGGAACAAGACCTGGAACAGCATTTCATTCTATTAGGCTCTTCAGCTAATCCTTATCCATATATGGCTCAGGCAGATATTTATGTACAAACTTCAAGGCACGAAGGTTTCTGTATAACTTTGGCGGAGGCAATAAGTTTATCTAAACCTATTGTATCCACAAATTTTATAGGGGCACATGAACAAATTGAAGAGGGTATTAATGGCTTTATTGTTAATACTAATGAAGAAGAAATCTATCGAAAAGTAAAATATTTAATTAAAAATGAGGCAGTACGAAATAAGTTTAAGCAATCACAAAAAGTTAATTAATTTTTTACATCTCATATCCTTATTTATAAGAAAGGAATAAAAGAATGAAACCGAAAATTAGTATTATTGTTCCTGTATATAATGTGGAAAAATATATACATAAATGTGTGGATTCTATACTCAATCAAACATTTCAAGATTTTGAGCTAATTTTAGTTGATGATGGGTCACCTGATAATTGTGGTTTTATATGTGATGACTTTGCTCAAAAGGATAAGAGAGTAAAAGTGGTACATAAGCAAAATGGTGGCTTGTCCACAGCAAGAAATGCAGGAATGGATATTGCAGAGGGAGAATACATTGGATTTGTTGATAGCGATGATTGGATTGAACCAGATATGTATGAATTGCTATTTAATCTGTGTGTAGAAAATGATTGTGAAATAGCTAATTGTAGTAGCATTATTTATTTTACAAATAAAACTGTTGTAAATGGATCGCATCCCCTAATTATTCAAAATAGACACGAGGCAATGAAAGCAATGCTTGAGGGTAAACTATATGATGAGGTGGTATGGACAAAATTAATTAAAAGAAATTTATTGACAGATATTCGGTTTCCAGAAGGAATTGTCTATGAAGATACAGCTTTTACATATAAAGTAATTCATAAATGTAAAAAGGTTTGTAGTATAGGTTCCCCAAAATATCATTACATTAAAAGGGATGAGGGAACAATGGGGCAAGCCAAAAAAATATTAGAATGGATGCAGTTATCATTTATGAAGAAATGTACAAATTTATAGAAAAATATTATCCTGATTTAACATCAATAGTTGCATTAAAACTAGCAAATAGTGCTTTAGTAATTATGAAGTCGATTTCTACTAAACAAAATTTTGATAGTTATAGAGAAACATATTTGAAGGTAACAAAAATATTAAATGCTCACTATAAAAAAGTAATTAAGTTGAAGGAATTCCCACGTAACGTTAAAATTCTTTTATCTGCTGCCAAAATTCACCCAATGTGTTATAAGTTGTTAGTTAAGCAAGTTTCAAGGAGATAACTTTGGATAAAAATTTTTTATTAAATATCTTTTACTGAATCCTAAAAAACTATGAATCAAGTATCATTCTCAAAAATAAATTAATATCATTTCTTGTAAAACCACGAATAGTAAAAACGACTGATGAAACACAAATTAAATTAGTCAATGAACAGTATTCTGTAAGAAGATAAGGTGATGGTGAATTTGCTCTAATGAGTGGAAAGGATTTGTTTTTTCAACCATATCATACTGAACTTGGAAAACGCTTAAATGAAATAATAAAAAATAATTGAGATCAACATTTGGTATGTATACCAAATGTTTTTTTTATGATGGTTTGAAAGATAAAACGAAAAGACATTGGACGAAATACTTAAATCTAAAAGAGGTTAAATTTATAAAAATTTGGACATGAAAAAAGTGTATTATGAAGCACTGTAACAAGGTTATATATTGATTCAAAAGATGGCGGTTTTCAAAATTTAAGGAGATTTGGAAAGATCGAGAAGTTATTGTAGTTGAAATTGAATAAAGTAGACTTGGATTTGGAAAAGACTTGTTTGAGAATACATTAACGATTGAAAAGAATTATTTGTCCCCCAACTGATGCTTTTGCAAAATATGAAGAAATAATGGGTGAAGTTTGTAAACAAAGTAATAAAAAATTAGTCCTTATTGCACTAGGCCCTACTGCAACTATTTTATCATATGGTCTTGCTAAACATGGATACCACCATTATTAGATATAGGACATATTGATATTGAATATAAATTGTTCCTTTAAAAAGGTAAAAGAAAAGATGCCATTTAATAATAACTATATTGGTGAAATTACGGGCGGGGATTTAATTCAGGATTTAGTTAATCAAAATTATGAGAAAGAAATAATTGTGAAAGTAGTGTAAGAAGATGATGACTATATTATGAGAACTAAACATTCAATAAAAAACATTTATATTGGCCTATTATCCCAAATTATTCTTGTTTTATTAGGATTTGTGTCTCGTAAAATATTTGTTGATAATTTAGGAGTAGATTACCTTGGGATTAACGGGCTTTTAACTAATGTCTTATCAGTAATGGCATTAGTTGAAAGCGGTATAGGAATTAGTATAGTTTATAATCTATATAAACCATTAGCAGATGGAGAAAATAACAAAATAATTGCGCTCATTCAATTATATAAAAAAGCATATGCAATTTTAGCCTTAATTACATTAGGAATTAGTATTTGCTTATTTCCATTTTTAGGTGTACTTATGAAAGATGGAGGGAATATAGAGAATCTAACTATTATTTATTTTCTATTTGTAGCCAAAAATATGATTTCATATTTAAATGCACATAAGTGGTCATTAATAAATGCTGATCAAAGAGGTTATGTCATAGCAAAAGTTAACCTTATATTTCAAGTCATCACAATGATTGCTAGAATAATCATATTGCTAGTGACGAAAAGTTATATATTGTACCTTATCATAGAATTGACATTGTTCTTGTTGCAAACCATTTATAATGGAGACATTGTCAATAAAAGATATCCGTATATCCTTACAAAGGAGAAATATTCAATCGACTCTGTTACAAAAGAGAATATGGTAAAAAATATTAAAGCGATGTTTCTTCAAAATATTGGTGCTTTTTTGGTTTTTGGAACGGATAATCTTTTAATTTCATCATTTATTAGTATAGCAACAGTTGGCCTCTACGCTAACTACACTATGATTACGCAGCAAATGTCTGCACTAGCTAAGCCTTTATTAGGTGGGATTGGAGAAAGTGTTGGTAACCTTATAGCTACCGAAAATAATGAAAAAAGTTATTCAATTTTTAAGGTATCTTTTTTGGTGAATTTTTGGATTTATTCATTATGTGTGATATTTCTTTTTAATTTATTACAGCCATTTATCAGTTGGTGGCTTGGAAGAGAGTATCTATTAGATCAGCTTTCTTTTATTATTATTTTAGTTAATTTTTACTTGACCGGTATGCGATCAGCAATTGCAACATTTAAAAACAAAGCAGGATTATTTGTACAAGATAAATATGCACCTATTATTGAAGGGCTAATTAATCTTATATCATCATTAATATTAGTAAAATTTTTTGGATTAGCAGGGATTTTAATGGGGACAACATTAAGTACAATATTAACTGTTTTTTGGACTCAACCTTTAATCGTATATAGAAATGTGTTCAAGGTACCGGTCTATTCTTATTTTTTAAAATATGGAAGTTATTTAGGACTAACACTGTTTGTGTGTTATGTTACTTCATTAATATGCAACTTTCTTGTTATAGGTAGTGGCATCATTGCTTTAGTATATAAAGGGATTATATGTTTAATAATTCCTAACATTATATACATACCATTATTAAAAAGAAGTAAGGAATTTATTTATATATGGAATACATTAAAAGGTGCATTTCCTAAAGTAAGAATATTTTCCCGTTCTGCATGATAATTTATATAGAAATAAGACTTTTATTGGTGTTTTTACAAAATTAGTAATTTAATTTTTAAAAGGGTGTCCCAAAAAATATGTTTTTGGCCCCTTTTTTGTCCATTAAAAACAAGAAGTTTTCTTTTTATAATAGGGTTAATAACTAGGAGCGTATGATGTTGAAAGTACCAATATATACAATTGACAGTAAAAGTTTTGGGTCTCAAATTTTAGATTTTATTAGGTTTCTAGCTGCATTTGTTGTATTTTTATTTCATTTTTATGTGCCATTACCTGGCTATCAAGCAGTAATGATATTTTTTGTATTAAGTGGTTATTTTATTTCTTCATCTATATTAAGAGTATTTATTGGTAATAAATGGAAATGGTCTGATTATTTTATAAATAGAATAATTAGATTGTGGATTGTGCTATTACCTGGTTTATTGTTAACTTTTTTTTGGGGTAAGCTCCAAATGAACTTATTTGGTATTGACCAGAAGATTCAAGAGTTAAGTGGCTTAAGTACCTTTATTGGAAATTTATTTTTTTTACAAGGGATTCTAGTAGAACCCTATGGATTAAATGGACCTCTTTGGAGTTTAAGTTATGAATTTTGGTATTATGTTTTATTTCCGATCCTAATACTTTCTATAGTTTCGAAAAAATTTCTAATAAAGTTATTTTATCTTCTATTTTTTATTGGTATCTCTATTTTTATAGGAGAAAAAATTATACTTTATTTTTTTGTTTGGTTAGTTGGTGCAATTATTCCTTTCATTAAACCAATAAATATCAATAATAAAATAATAAAGTTATTTCTATTATCTGTTTCATTAGGTATGGTTATTGTGTCATTTTATCCACATTTAATATTTGGAGAGAAAATTATCAACCAAATACTAAGAGATATAGCGATTGGGTTAACATTTGCAATTTTAATGTATTTAATTATTTCAATATTTAGAGAACCTACTAGTAGAGGTGTTAAATACAATATTTCAAAGGATTTGGCAGGATTTTCATATACACTATATGTAATGCATTATCCAGTAGCTAATTTTATTTTCACCTGGTTAGCATCACCTTATTGGCCATTTAAGGCAACTCCATTGTGGATCAAAATACTATTTGCTATTCTTGTTATTTTCTATACATGGTTTATTTCTTTATTAACAGAAAGACATACTGATAATATTAAGAAATATGTTTCATATAGAATTAATAAAAGAAGGTCAAAAGCAATGAAAAATCTCTCCTTTTAAAATATACATTTATAATAATTTACATGATGGTTACATATATAAAATTACTAAATCATATTTTTATTAAATGAATAGTATTCTTTATGCAACAATAATATTACATAAAGAAGTGAGGTTTTTATAAAAATGGAAATTACTAAAAATGATATGAAGGTACTAAAAGGAGTAGCGATATTATTTATGTTGCTACTTCATTTGTTTGCGAGAAAAGAAATTAACGGACTATATGATACATATATCTGGATTAATGATGTCCCTTTACTTTATTATTTTGCATTGTTTGGTGATGCGTGTGTTCCAATCTTTTGTTTTGCTAGTGGATATGGTTTGTACGTCAATTTTCAAAAAACAGGTAATATAAATATAAAGGAAAATTTTATCAGAGTAATAAAATTATTAATTAATTTTTGGATTATTCTTGTACTATTTGTAACCATTGGATTTTTTTTAGGGAAAGAAGAGATATATCCTGGTACAGTAACTGATTTTCTTCTTAATTTCTTTTTGTTATCTAATTCTTATAATGGTGCCTGGTGGTTCATGCAGACATATGTATTGTTAGTAATAATTTCACCGATAATTTTCATGGCTATTAAAAAGTATAATACTTTTATGGTTCTTGGTGTAACTGGTGTAATTTATCTTTTGAGCTATATTCAGAGAATAAAGGGCGTATTGGATTTAGGTGAAAACACTCCATTGATAATTAGTGTTAATGCAATTGTTTTACTTGGGACTTCTCTTTTACCTTTTATAATAGGAGCCATTTTCGTTAAAGATCGTTTTTATTCAGTATTTGTTCAAAAAGTCAAAAGTTATAAACATAAAAACATAATATTCTCATTAGGGATTTTATTATTAATAATTATCCATTCTCTTTATGAGTCTATGATTATTGCTCCTATTACATCAATAAGTTTTATTTGTTTATTTAATTTGATGAATAAAAATAATGTATTTAAAAAAATACTAAGTTTTTGTGGGAAACATTCAACCAACATTTGGCTCAGTCACATGTTCTTTTATTCAACAATCTTTAAAGAAATGACTTTTGCACCAAGAAGCGCCATTCTAATTTATATTTGGTTATTAATTTTATGTATAATCTCATCCTGTTTAATTAACTTAATTTACTATCCAATTCTTAGTTTAATAAATAAAATGCCAAGAATACCAAGGCAAACAAAAGGGATAACAAGTAATAATTTGTAGTTTAAACTTTATTAAATCAGTTGTTGTATGAATGTTCAAACAAGTAACTTGAATATAAGAAAAGTTGAAATTACCTCTTCTATATTCTAACAAAATAATAAATATCCAAGTAGAGCTAGAGCAATCCTCTCGTTGACTGAGTACTTGGGCATGCAACCATAGAATCTCTTGATATTTAATCAAAAAACACTTCCTTTACAATTATTGCATAATTATGTTCGGTGGTTGTAAAGGAGTTTGCTACACTAAGAAGCCCTGATTTTTATCATAATTGCTCTGAATTTGGGCGCTGCTCTTACATTTTTTCTTTGCTTAAATCAATAAATGGATCACCCTCTTTTTTCAATTCCTCCAAAAGCATTTTATCTTACTATATTTGGTATCAATTTTGACACCATACCAACACTTATTTCCGCAATCTACTTATTTTTAACGTTTTGGTAAATTGGTACAATCCCTTTTAAAGCATATTTCATAAGAATATAAATGAAATGAAAAAGGGAGATGATTATTTGAGAACTCCAATGTATGAACTGGAGCTAGAAAGATGGGGAGTATACAATAATGGAACTCACCCTCTAGAAACAACAAGTGGGATTAATTCTGCAATAAAATGGGCAAAGGAAAATGGTTATAAAACCTTTAAGATACCAGATGGGACTTACTTAATTGCAAAAGGGACTCAAAGAGGAGATCTGCAATCAAGAATTAATCTGGTTAGTGATATTGATTTTTTGTTAAGTGACAAAGTAGTATTGCAAAAGGAAAGCAATGATTATGAAATATATTCTGTCCTTTATCTTGGCACAAATGTTAAAAATGTGACAATTAAAGGGGGAACATATAGAGGGGATCGAGATACTCATAACTATTCCACAGGTGGAACTCATGAGTGGGGTACGGGAATTGATATTGTTGGCGCAGAAAATGTTGTTGTAGATGGTGTAAAATTAGAAAATTTCACAGGTGATGGAGTTACAGTTAGTGGAACTACAATAACTGGTTCAACTATATCAGAATCTAGCGTAGAATCTGGTGGTATTGATGATAACGGAAACTTGATTGCTGCCAATGGTAAGATTAGAACAAATAATAGGACTGTAACTAATTTCGATAACCTCTCATACCAAACGTATCGTAATATATATTTCTGGCTCCCACAAGGTATTACATCGAATAGTAAAGTTGACATTTTTTATTATAGAAAAGATGGAACTTTTATCAAATCAGATAAACAATTAAGGTATTATTCAGACGAATCTATAATTCCAGATGATGCAGATTATTTTAAAGCAGTATTTGAGGCATCTTCTACAATAGGGTTTAAAGTTAGTCGAATGACTGTAGCGATATCAAAGAATATTACTATTAAAAATAGTGATATCGGATTTAATAGAAGACAAGGAATAAGTTTGGTCGGATCAGACGGTGTTCAAATTGAAAATAATACGATTCATAATACAAATGGAACTCCCCGCAAAGCGGGATTGATATAGAGCCTGGCTTTTTTCCAGGGAGAAATACATTCATCAATGGAAACAGGTTCATTGATAATAAAATACAAATTGTTTTAGCTTATGGAGAAAATGTACGAATTGAAGGAAACTTTTTTATGCAATCAACAACTGGTAATGTGGGTGTTCATGGTCATGCAGGTTTTAGAGGTGAGATAATCGTAAAGAATAATTTTTTTAATGGGTCTGGTCTGACTATACACCCGGAAGACGTTGAAGTTCATCACAATAAATTTATAAACGGAAGTGTAAATTTAATAGGTAAAAATATTAATTTTTCGACTGCCTCACTAGTTGATACAAGTTTGAGTATAGGTAGTGGAGAAGGTCAAAAGATCACTAATATATCAATTAAACATAATGGAATTCTACCAGGCATTTTATATGTAGGAGATAAAAAGGTTGAACTAGATAATATATTGATTAAAGCGAAGACTACAGGAAAAGGTCTAATTTTTGGAAATGGCAACAATGAAAATATTTATAGTAGGGTAACGGTTGAAGATATAGATCGGAAAGGTACAGTGTTACCGTTAGGAAAATATACACAATGTTTTTTTGAAGCTGGAAAAATTTCTATAAAACAAGGGGGAAATATGTTCTTATAGAATGCAAATTTAAGGAAAAAGAGAATCTCCTTGAAGTGAACAGCGTAAATACAGAAGTAATCATTCAAAATTCAATATTTGAAGTTGTTGAAAATATTGGGTATGGAGCTGCAGTATATATTTTATCAGCTCAAAAGTTTGAATTATTAAATTGTATGATTCTGGCACTTAACAATACAATTAATACACCATTGATAAAAGTTGGACCGTATGGGTCCCCTAAGCCTACAAAAATATTTGGTGCAACTTTTAAAGAGAACATGATATATACTAAAACTCCTATTTCTGGAATTGACACTTCTAATGCAGGAACAGATGCACCACCTTACTTAGTTGAGGGTAATACACTTTTTAATGCTAAGTTGAACATTACAGTAAAAGATATAAATATTAACAACAATTTAATATCAAATTAAAGTGACCCTGTGTGGGTCATTTTTATATCTAAACGCAGTAAATAAAGGTTTGAAGGAATACTAAATCCATACAATATTTGAGTCCATTCTAATTTTTATAAGTTATTTTAACAAAAAGAGGAACTTGTAACATATTAACGTTGTTCTTAATAAAGAACGGTGTTAATATAATATTATATAACTAAAGAGAAGTGTTTGGTCAAAAATAGAAAAAGGATAAATCTTGAATAGTTTAAAGGAGTATGTGTATATGGATTTTAAAATAAATGTACAAATTCTTGATTCCGCGAAACAGACAGTTAAGAAAAATAAATCAAACAAAAACCTTGTTACTAGATTTATTGTATCAATTTTGTATGTTTTGTGGCATGCAATTAAAAATGCTAAACGTGCTTTAGTTGATAAAGACCATCGTTTTATCCTTCTTATGCAGTTATTCAACTATAAAAATGTTCATCAAACAACACCTCTCACCTACATGGATCGCTACCCTACAATTTTTTCAGCGTGCCAGGAATATTTTGATGGAAAAGAAAATTTAAAGATTCTCTCGTATGGATGCTCCACTGGAGAAGAAGTATTAACTCTACGTAAATATTTCCCGAATGCACAAATAATAGGTGCAGATATAAACAAAAGAAGCCTTGAAAAATGCAGAATGCTACCAGTAGATGAGAAAATTTCCTTTATTTACTCAACAGCAAATGAAATAAAGAAACATGGAAAATTTGATGCGATTTTTTGTATGGCTGTATTACAAAGAAAACCAAATGAAATTGATGCAAAAGGAATTACAAATTTAAAGAAAATTTATCCCTTTGAAAAGTTCGAAAAACAGATTATTGAGCTTGATGAGTTAGTCAATCCTCAAGGATTATTAGTCGTTCACTTCACGCAATACTCCTTCTTGGATACTGAAGTAGCTTCAAAATATAACACTTTAGGTGATTATAACCAGAATGATTATAGAGCACCGGTTTTTGATAAAAATAGTAGACTAATAAATAATCCACCACTGCAGAAGAGCATCTTCATAAAAGCAACAAAGTAATCCAAACTGCTAACTAACTAATTAATTATTGAATTCATTCGTTCCATTACACATTTTATTTGGTTTTATCTTTTAGGAGGCAAATTTTAATGAACGGTCGTTATGAGGAATTAGATTCTTTACGAGGTTTAGCTGCACTTTCAGTTTTTTTAGGACATATATACTTAATATTTAATTCAAATTTGTACTCAAATTTATTATTTGAATTTGGTCCATTCCGATTTATTATTGCAGGAAGTGAGGCAGTTACATTATTTTTTGTACTAAGTGGATTCGTATTGGCGATTCCTTTTTTTGGTAACAAAGAAATTCATTATGGTACATATATTGTAAAGAGAATTTGTAGAATTTATTTACCATATTTAATTGCAATATTGATTGCCTTCACAACGAGAGAATTATTTTATTCGGGAGAGATTAATAGACTTTCAAATTGGTTTAATATGAATTGGACGAGAACTATAGATATAAACACGATACTAAAGCACATGTTTTTAATAGGAACATTTACTAGTAATTTTAATAATGTAGTGTGGTCATTAGTCCATGAAATGAGAATTTCTATAATATTTCCAATCCTTATGTTTTTGGTTGTACGATTGAATTTAAAGAAATCTATTTTATTAAGTATCACATTATCTATTTTAAGTGTTATTTATTCAATTATCACTAAAGCAAATTTCTTTGGTACCGAACTTTATGTAAGTGTTCATTATTCTTCAATTTTTGTTTTCGGAGCCTTATTAGCAAAATATCGAGAAGATTTAATAAATCTTTTTCAAAAGATAAGTCTCAGAATTAGGATTATCATATTGATCATAGGATTAACGTTATATTTATATGCACATCCATCGTTTTTAATAAACATGTTGATTAATGACTTTAATCCGTTCTATAGAACAGTAATTGATACATGGTTCACTTCTTTGGGCTCAGGTATTTTAATCATAATTGCGATAGCATCCAAGCGTTTTTCTTTGTTATTAAGAAATAAGCTAATTAATTTTATGGGTAAAATTTCGTATAGCTTATATCTTTCACATCTAATTGTCCTATTTTCCACTGTTCATTTTCTATATGGGCATGCTCCGTTATGGATAATAATATCTATGGTAGTTCTTATAACCTTTATTTTATCTACCATTTTGTATTATATAATTGAAAAACCATCAATAGAAATAGGGAAATACCTAACCAGATCCATATTTACACCGAGCAAAGTTGAAAGATCCACTTCATTACATAGTAAGAATACTATGGATTCTCAAATTTAAGGACTGAATTTTTATTGTATAATATTTTACGATTAGTATTAAGATTGCTTTCATTAATTTACATGATTTTTATATGGTTACAGTCTAGCTATTTCAACCCTGGGTTAATTGTTGAATCTTCTTCCTACACAATCAACAATTCGCTAGTATTAATTATCGGGATATGCCTAGAACTAACTCATCTATTTGAATTTGGGATTTTATATTTCCTGTTATTTTTGGCCTTTCTCAGTTTTGGGGAGATAGGAAAATTGAAAAATCGGATTGCGATTTTTATTTCACTCCTATATGGTTTGATAGATGAGATTCATCAAATTTACGTGCCATTTAGGTCTTTCTCGCTAGATGATTTGATTAAGGATGCGATTGGGATTTTAGTGATTTGGTGGATTGTTCGTAAACATAATTTTTTATGTCAAACTACAAGGTTAGGTCTGTTTTTGAAAAAAGTGGAGCAAAAAGCGAAGAAGGATAAATCAGGAGTCTTCCTTAACTAGGAAGATTCTTTTTTTGATGATCATTCAATATTGCAAAATATTTAGATCTTAAAAGGAATTAAATCGATTTGTCGAAAAGTTGTTCTTTAAAAAGAACGGACACTCCTTTATAATTAAGGAAATATGTCCTATCTAAAGAAATTCCTAAAGTAATTTTTCATTACTATCTTCTGTTTTATCTAGTTCTTTCGTATTGTGTTCTACAAAAAAATGATGAGGTGAAATTATGAGCAAAGAAAAAGTATATGAACGTCCGCTAGTCCTGTCACATCAGTCAATCGCCTTTGAAACTTCTCAAAGCTGGAACCAAGGGCATGGACCAGTTTCCAATGATCCAGGAGACAGTAATGGAGAAAGCTATCCACTTGAACCATATACACCTAAAAAGGATCATCCGAAAAAAAACTAGTAATATAGTAATGACATGATACACTTCTATCACTAGGAGCAAATAAAATGCACATATTAGTTGGAAATCACCTCATGGAGACAAGTTCGAACTCGCCAATGGTTAATGAATTCATTAACCTAAATTTTAATAGGTTTCTAAACAGTATTAATAAAACCCCAGATATCCATCTTACAATCGAAGATGGATATGGGAGCCCATTTGTTAACTATCATGTCAAGATAACGAAAGAAAACGGAAAGTTATTATACCAAAGGGCAGATTATTTAATTGAGACTGATTTGGATTATAAAAATGCTAAAATTTTTGTCCACAATGAACTTGCACTTAAACATGCTCTCATGAACTTTTATAGCTCGTACATCGTCCACCACCACTGGGGCATCCTGATTCATTCATCATGTGCGCTCGAAAATAATACAGCCCATATCTTTTCAGGACATTCAGGTGCTGGAAAATCGACCGCAGCAAAGCTCTCTCATCCTCGTGAACTCCTGTCAGACGAGGCTACATTGGTTAAAATTACTGACGATGATATAAAGATATTTAATTCACCTTTTCGCAGCGAGATATCCACAACGAACGCTGACCAGACTGCACAGCTAGGAAGTATTCAGATTTTGCATCAAGCACTGGTTAATAAACGAGTGGAGCTGGGGAAGGCAGATGCAATCCTTCATCTAATGGACAAAGTCTTTTATTGGGTCCATAGTCCAGAAGAAACAAAAATAATCATGAAGTTACTAATGCTGTTGGTTAAAAAGGTCCCAGTCTACCAACTTCATTTCAAAAAGGATCCAACATTTTGGGAGTTGATTTCATAATGGTTCAGTTTATACAAAAAAACAACTATGAAGCGACGAATTTTGATGGGGAATGGATTGTCTTAAATACAGATGATTTCACGATTACTAAATTAAATGGAACAGGTGGATTTTGTTGGAATCTTCTTCAGGAGGCACAAACGGTAGAATCGTTAAGGGGAGCAGTTAGAGAGGAGTTTGGCTTACAAGCTGATAATCAAGAGGATATTGATTTCTTTCTATCGCAATTACTGGAGTGTGGCATAATTCGGCATGTTACTGAATAACGAGACACTCTTGCTTCTAAAGAAAAAAACCGAGAGTCAGGGGTACATCGAATTACCAGCTGAGGGTAATAGTATGTATCCGTTCATTCAAAACGGAAACATCTGCCACTTTGATTTTATCGAACCAAAACATATAAAAAAAGGTGACATTATTTTATTTCATTCGGAAGTGGGGAAGCTGGTCGCCCACCGATTTCATCGTATGGAAATGAAAAATGGTCACCTCTTTTATATTCTAAAAGGTGATTCAAACCTTGGCTATGATGCACCGGTAATGGAGCAACAAATCATTGGGAGAATGGCATCCATCCAAAGGAACAATAAACAAATCAAGGTGACAGATTATGGTGTAAAGCTTTGGACAAGTTTGGTTCTTTCCTGGCCGCTGATTTCTGGTGTTTTACGAATGTATCTTAATCGGAAATATCAAAATTAATATTTATGGGGTTTGACAATGATACAGAAAATACAGGATAGCACAACCGTGGTGAAACAATATATCCAACTGAATGATATAAAAAAGGCCTATAAAATGCTAAAGCCGTTTATCCTCAAACGTTGGAAGGCTTATGCTGTGCTCTTTCTGTTAATGGCAGTCGATATTTTCTTTACGATCGCCTTTGCATGGTTTTTTGGAAGTATTACAGATGCCGCCATTCATAGTGATTTTGCCAGATTAAAAACTTTAGTCCCAATTGGGATTGTTCTTACTCTTACTAGCATTGTATCTAACTTTTGCAATATCTATTTTAAGACAGTTACCTCCAATGGTGTGAAAAATGATGTAAAAGAGCATCTTTTTCAGCATATCATGCGGCTTCCAGCAGGGGAAACGTCCAAAATTCGTTCTGGCGAACTGTTTTCTTTTTTTCTAATGATATCCACGCGATTGACGGAATCATTGGCGAGAGTCTGATTAATTTGATTCGACTTCCGGTTATCTTTATCGCTGTTTTTATCTACTTGCTGCAAATCAACTGGCTGCTATGTCTCATTAGTATACTAGTTGCTCCAGTTGCGGTTTTGGGCGGAGTCTTTTTTGGCGTAAAACTAAAGAAGAATGGAAGAATGATTCATGAACTAGTAGCCAATATTAATAGTCTTTTAGCTGAATCCTTTCAAGGGTTACAGGTCATTCGCTCTTTTACGCTTGAGAAGTCAACATTTCAACATTTTACTACAAAAAATAAACAATATTACAAGCTCGAACTGGATAATTCCAAGCTTCAAGGCTGGTACTATTCAGGAGGATATTTGATCAATTCCGTGGCATTTATGATTAACCTTTGTTTAGGCGCCTATTTTGTATCAAAAGGGAACATGACAGTTGGATCTTTGTTGACTTTTACCAACTTAGCTGGCCACCTTGTATATCCAATGACAGGAATTGCTGGTCAATGGGCCGGCTTTCAAAGGTCTGTTACAGCATTAGAAAGATTGATCAATTTATTAGAGCGACCGACAGCTACAAAAGATTTACCATGCTTCACCTCTACCATTTCCAATATAAAGTCAATTGAATTCCAAGCTGTTAATTTTAGCTACGATGAAAATAAGGAAGTTTTTGCTGATTTTAATTTTAGAATCCCTGCAGGAAAGATAATTGCCTTTGTTGGTCCGAGCGGTGCTGGCAAGACGACTCTATTTAATCTTTTGCAGGGCTTCTACAAACCTCAGTCTGGAAAAATAGTAATCAACGGAAGGTGTACTGCAGAACTTAGCCTTGAGGCTTTGCGAAGTGCCATCGCTTTTGTTCCCCAAGAAACCTTTTTATTTGGAGGAACAATCCGGGCGAATTTATTACTAGCTCGTCCCGATATTAATGAAGATGAGCTGATCACAGCCGCTATCCATGCCAATATCCACGATTTTATCATGTCACTCCCAGATGGCTATGATACTGAAATTGGGGAACGAGGTATTTTATTATCAGGTGGTCAAAAGCAACGCATTGCGATTGCTCGGGCGATTTTAAAGGATGCACCGATTCTATTATTGGATGAGGCTACTTCCGCTTTAGATAGCGAAACAGAGTACAAAGTGAAGGAAGCGCTTGATCGGGTAATGAGAAACAGAACGACGCTCGTGATTGCTCACCGTTTATCGACGATTCAACATGCGGATTTGATCATCGTGTTAGATGAAGGGAAAATTGTCCAACAGGGGACCCATGAGCAGTTAATGATCGTCCCGGGATTATATCGAAATTTACATGATAAAAATTTTGAAACGAAACAAGAGTTAACTGTTGGTTAAAAGGGGGGCAGTTTGTATGGATATTATTTCAGAGATGTATGATTCAGGTACCTCGCATGGTAGTTTTGAATTTGACGATAACACTGCTCTAGCAGACATTGAATACTTTGGAATAGCCCCTCAGGTTTATTTTTTATTAAAGCAAAACGGAAAATTGCTACAAACCCCTAGAGCATTCCAAAATTCTCTAAAGGAAGCTTTTGATCAAACCTTGCTTTTAAATTTTTTTATTAAAAATCAAACCGTACAAATTTTTAGCATGTTTGAATTGGAAGGTATCGATGTTATTCCTCTTAAAGGGACCTATTTTTCAGAAACCTATTTTGGCCATCTTGGAGCAAGACCTACTTCAGACATTGATTTACTAATAAGAGAAACAGAACTTGAACATGCAATAGCATGTCTTAAGGAATTGGGTTTCTCTGTTGAAGCGGACATTATCCCTGACCATTTTCATGCTAGCTTTAGTAAGGAACTACCAAACTCACGAATTCCGCTTACTGTGGAGTTGCATTGGGATCTTATTAAGAAAAATACATCAGCGTTTGTGGTTGAGGAGTTTTGGCAAGAGGCTAACAAATTTGATAACTATCAGCATGTAAAAGAGTTATCAGTTTATCATACCTTTTATATGATTTGTCTTCATGGCTGGAGACATAATATGGATTCATTAAAATATTTCATTGATATCATCCAGATCCTAGTATTACACCATGATGAAATTGACTATCGGACTTTACTAAACGATGCAAAATCTCATAAAACGCTTAAAAGAATGATTCGAACACTTTCGATAATATATAGCCAATACCCATTTTTACATAAAATAAAGCCATTTCCATATCGTAAATCAATCCTGTTTTGGGACTCCCGTGCATTTAGAAACCAAGAGAAGAAGTCTTTAAAAACGTATCTCGATTTTTTTGATTATCAACTTTCCAGCTATGATTCCCCAATCCACAGCTTAATCGAAATGAAAGAGTGGCTTCATCTTTTAAATCCTCGAAAAATAATTAAGAAAGAAACCACTTAATGAACATCAAAAACTACCAATTTGAATATGCTAGCTCTGGAGACCGAGATCATCGGTCTTTTCTAATGTTGTCAATATTTAACGCTGAATTGGCAAGAATCCAGCCGCAATAATAGAATTCAATTATGATAAGATAGAGACATTGCTTACATTCGAATCCAGACAAAGGAGGTCATTCAATATGTCTGTTCGATTTATAATTGGGCGTTCAGGAAGCGGGAAGACTGAATCCCTTCTTAATGAAATAAGAGAAAAGCTGAAAGCTGACCCTGGCGGCAACAACATTGTTTATTTAGTGCCAGAGCAGATGACCTTTTTATCAGAGAATCGCCTTGCAACCACACCTGGAGCTCGGTGGAATGATCCGCGCCCAGGTATATAGCTTTACACGTTTAGCTTGGCGCGTTCTTCAAGAGACAGGCGGCTTTAATCGCTACCATTTATCGAGTACAGGGATTAGCATGCTGATTCGAAAAATTATTGAGGATCAGAAGGACAAGCTTACTCTGTTTAAACGGGCAGCCGATAAAAATGGTTTTATACAGCAAATGGAGCAGCAATTAACAGAGTTTAAACGCTATTGCATCCAGCCTGAAGAGCTAGTAGATCAAGCAAACGAGCTGGCTAATCAAAATCAAAAATCGCTTCAGGATAAGCTGCACGATTTGGAATTGATTTATCAGCATTTTGAAGAGTCCTTACAGGATAAATATATAGATTCAGAGGATTATTTCCGACTATTGGCCGAGAAGGCTGAAAGCTCAGCGTTTTTAAAGGATACAGAAGTATACATTGATGGTTTTTATAGCTTTACTCCAATTGAATATATGGTGCTGCAGCAATTGATGAAGCATTGCAAGCGCGTGACTATTTCCTTAACATTGGACCAACCTTTTACAACTTCACTCCCAGATGAGCTTCATCTTTTTCGTATGACTGGAGATACATGTCAAACGCTTCATGACATCATTCGGGCTGAAGGAGTTTCTTATGAGGAACCAATCGTGTTATCACAATCCCATCGCTGGCAAAGCCCTTCCTTCAAGCATTTAGAAACCTATTTTGACATGCTCCAGGCTCAGCCTTTCCAAGGAGAGACAGCAATTCATATCGCCCAAGCTACGAATCGACGAGCAGAAATCGAAGGCGTAGCCCGAAAGATTACAAGGTTAGTTCGCGATGAAGGCTATCGTTATCGCGAGATGGCGATTTTATCAAGAAATGGTCAGGATTATCATGATGTGCTTCAGGCAATATTTGAGGATTACTCCATCCCGTTGTATCTGGATCAAAAATCGTCGATGGAGCACCATCCTTTAATTGAGCTCCTTCGATCGAGTCTCGAAATTATCACTGGATATTGGCGCTATGAGCCGATTTTTCGTGCCGTCAAAACAGAGCTTCTTTTTCCGTATAAAAGCCATAACGACAGGCTCCGTGAACAAATGGACCGCTTGGAAAATTACGTCCTAGCATACGGAATTCACGGTGACAAATGGACAAGAAAACAGCCTTGGGTATACCGGAGAGTTAGAGGCTTAGAGCTTGAGGATGTTCCACAAACGGATGCCGAAAAGAAGATCGAGAACGAGTTAAATGAACTCAGGCAGCTCATTACGACACCTTTGATGGTGTTAGCACGGCGAATGAAAAAAGCCACAAAAGGTCAGGATTTTGCTGAGGCGATTTATTTATTTTTAGAAGAATTAGAGATTCCAAGAAAGCTAGAGCAGTGGAAGCAAATGGAAGAAGAAAAAGGGAATCTCGTTAAAGCTCGAGAACATGATCAAGTTTGGGACGGCGTGATCGATCTTCTTGATCAATTCGTTGAAATGCTTGGTGAGGAAAAAATCCCACAAAAACAATTTGTAGCGATAATCGATTCAGGGATTGAATCCCTACGCTTTTCCCTTGTACCACCAGCGATAGATCAGGTTGTCGCCGCTGACCTTGAGAAGTCACGGCTTGAGGAAATGAAGGTTGTATTCGTGATTGGGTTAAATGACGGAGTGTTACCGGCAAAGCTCAATGACGAAGGGATTTTTGCTGATGAGGACAGAGAGACACTCATTACCAAAGGTCTAAAGATTGCTCCATCGAGCAGGACTCGCTTACTGGATGAAAATTTCGTTGCCTACAAGGCGTTCACACTGCCAAGTGAGCAATTATTCTTAAGCTATCCGTTAGCAAATGAAGAAGGCAAAGCGCTCATTCCATCGCCCTATATTAAAAGAATGTATGAGCTGTTTCCAACTGCAATTCAACATGAATTTGTAGCTGATCCCGTTGATTTATCAGAACATGAGCAGCTTCAATATGTAACCAATGAAAGTACTGCACTGGCGTACTTGACAGCGCAATTGCAGCTCAAAAAAGAAAAGTACCCTATTTATGACTTCTGGTGGGACGTCTACAACTATTATATGGAAAGTGAAAAGTGGCGAAGTACAGCAACAAAGGTGTTATCAAGCCTTTTTTATGAAAATAAAACCGTGCACCTCACCCAACAGGTTAGTCAGGAACTATATGGTGACTTGATTCAAGCCAGCGTCTCGCGAATGGAAATGTTTCATAGCTGTCCGTTTTCTCATTTTGCGCACCATGGTTTAAAGCTCCGTGATCGACAAGTATTCCGGCTAGAAGCACCGGATATTGGCGAGCTGTTCCATGCTGCTTTAAAGCATATTGCCGATGTTGTTAATGAACAGAATTGGTCATGGGCCAACATGACGGTTTCGCAGTGTGAGACACTCGCCGGAGAAGCGGTGGAAATGCTCGCACCAAAGCTCCAGCATGAGATTTTGCTTAGCTCCAATAGACATGCTTATTTAAAGCGTAAGCTTGAAAAAATTATTAGCCGAGCGACCTATGTATTAAGTGAGCATGCCAAAGCAAGTGGCTTTTCTCCTGTTGGTTTAGAGCTTGGCTTCGGTCCGAAGCAGGAGCTGCCGCCAATTTCTTTTTCCTTGAAAAATGGTACAAAGATGGAGCTGGTTGGTCGAATTGACCGGGTTGATAAGGCGCAAGAAGGTGACCAGGTTTATTTACGGGTCATTGATTATAAATCAAGCGAACGAGATGTAAATTTAAGCGAAGTGTATTATGGATTGTCACTGCAAATGCTAACGTATCTTGATATTCTCATCACTCATTCACAGGAATTGGTCGGGACGAAGGCGACTCCGGCAGGGGTGTTGTATTTCCATGTTCATAACCCGATGATCCAAGCGAAGAAAATGATGTCACTTGATGAGATCGAACAGGCTATTTTAAAGCAGTTTAAAATGAATGGCTTGCTACTTGGGGAACAAAACGTGATTCACTTAATGGATAAATCGCTTGAAACAGGCGATTCACAAATGATTCCAGCCGGTTTGAATAAGGATGGTAGCATTAGGTCCCGATCAAAAGTCGTTTCAAAAAATGAATTCGAACAGTTCACAGGCTTTGTCCGTGACACCTATGTTAAATCAGGTAATCAAATGCTTGACGGGGCGGTAGAGATTTCGCCATATAAAATGAAAAATAAAACACCTTGTACCTTTTGTTCATTTAAGGCGATGTGTCAGTTCGATCCATCCCTAAAAAATAACGACTATCGTAGCTTACCAACCTTATCAAAGGAAGAAATACTAGAAAATATTCAAAAGGAGGAATCATCACATGGCACAATCGATCATCCCTCCAAAACCGAATGATGTAACCTGGACAAATGACCAGTGGAAAGCAATCTACGCCAAAAATCAAGACATTCTCGTTGCTGCCGCCGCAGGATCTGGGAAGACGGCTGTATTAGTTGAACGGATGATTCAAAGGATTCTTTCAGCCGAGGATCCAGTGAATGTGGACGAACTCTTGGTTGTAACCTTTACGAATGCTTCAGCAGCTGAAATGCGCCACCGAATTGGCGAAGCACTTGAAAAAGCGATTCAGAATGATCCAAAATCGATTAATCTTAGAAAACAGTTAACGTTATTAAATCGTGCCTCGATTTCAACGCTGCATTCCTTTTGCTTAGAGGTTATTCGAAAATATTACTATTTAATCGATCTTGATCCAGGCTTTCGTATCGCGGATGAAACAGAGATTCAACTGCTTCGTGATGAAGTGATCGATGAGTTGTTTGAGGATGAGTACAGCAAAACCGATAATGAGTCTTTTTTTGCGTTAGTGGATGCTTTTACCAATGACCGAAGTGATGATGCACTTCAAACGATTATTCGCGATGTCTATAATTTTTCTGTCTCCAATCCAGCGCCAGAGCATTACTTAAGCTCAATGGTCGGTATGTATGATATCGGTGACGAGATGCAAATTGAACAGTTGCCATTTGCTGAAATGCTGCTCGATGATATTGAATTGCAGCTGCAAGGGGCGAAGGGCTTGCTCCAGCAAGGGTTGGACATAACCAAGCAGCCAGGAGGGCCAGCACCGAGAGCAGAGAACTTTATTGGTGATATCGAGTTTGTTGAAGCCTTGATAGCTGCTAAAAATGAATCATGGGCGGCTTTTTATTCTTTGATTCAAACGATTCCATTTTCACGTGCAAAAACGTGTAAGGGGGACGAATACGATTCGGATTTAATCGAAAAAGCCCAGAATATCCGTAAAAAGGCGAAAAAAATTCTAACCGATATACAAACCGAGTTGTTTATGAGACGCCCCGATAGCTTTTTGAAGGATATGAAAGAACTTAAACCTCATATTGAAACGATTGTTGGTCTAATCCGTTCTTTTTCAAATCGTTTTACGACAATGAAGCGAGAAAAAGGATTGGTGGATTTTTCCGATTTAGAGCATTACTGTTTGCAAATTCTAACTGAAATGAAGGATGAGGGAGGGAAACGTCATCCCTCAGCTGCTGCTCTTTTTTATAAAAATCGTTTTAAAGAAGTGTTGGTCGACGAGTACCAGGATACAAATATGGTGCAAGAAGCGATTCTTCAGCTTGTGAAAAGTGGGGATGAGGTAAACGGGAATCTATTCATGGTCGGTGACGTAAAGCAATCCATCTATCGGTTTCGATTAGCAGAGCCGAATTTATTTCTTAGTAAATACCGCCGTTTTTCAGTTGAAGGTGATGGTAGTGGGTTAAGGATTGATTTGGCGCAAAACTTCCGTAGCCGTAAAGAGGTTTTAGACGGGACGAACTATTTATTTAAACAGATAATGGGTGAGCGAGTTGGTGAAATCATCTATGATGAAGCCGCTGAGCTGAAATTAGGGGCTAGTTATCCGATTGAACAGCCATATGCAGTGGAACTTTTACTCGTTGACCAAGTTGATGCGCGCGATAAGATCCAGCAAGATGATGAGTCTGATGGGAGCGAGGAAGCACAAGCTGAAACGATGTTTGATCAGGAAGAATTACAGCAATCACAGCTTGAGGCTCGGGTGATGGCTCGCAAAATCAGCGAAATGATTGCAGCGCAAACGCCTGTATACAATCCAAAGACGAAAACGTCGAGTCCACTTAAGTATCGAGATATTGTGATTTTACTGCGTTCGATGCCATGGGCCACACAAATTATTGAGGAGTTTAAGCAGCAGGGAATTCCGGTTTACGCTAATCTTTCATCAGGCTATTTCGAAGCAACCGAAGTCTCGATTATGCTGTCACTATTAAAAGTAATCGACAACCCCTATCAGGACATTCCTCTTGCAGCTGTGTTGCGGTCACCGATCGTTGGCTTGACGGAGGAAGAGCTGGCCCAAATTCGGATTCTCCAAAAGAGCGGCTCCTTTTATGACGCATTAGTTGGTTATTCCAAGCAAATGCCAGAGCTACAGTTTGAAGCGTTGTACGAAAAGGTTCGTCTATTCCTTGAGGACTTGAAGGAGTGGAGAACACGAGCCCGTCAAGGCGCACTATCCCAATTTATATGGCAGCTGCTCCGCGAAACGAAGTTTTATGAGTTTGTTGGGGGAATGCCAGGTGGGAAGCAGCGCCAGGCCAATCTTCGTGCTTTGTTTGATCGGGCTCGTGCCTATGAAGCGACAACATTTAGAGGGTTGTTCCGATTTTTGCGATTTATTGAGCGTATGCAGGAGCGTGGCGATGACCTCGGTACTGCACGTGCTCTTGGGGAGCAGGAGGACGTTGTGCGGATTATGACCATCCACAGCAGTAAAGGGCTGGAGTTTCCTGTCGTGTTCATTGCCGGATTAAATCGGAAATTTAATAAATTGGATACACAAAAAGCTTATATGCTCGATAAGGAATTGGGCTTTGCTGCTAAATACGTTGATCCAGTAAAGCGAATAGCCTATCCATCGTTGCCGCAGCTGGCCTTTAAACGAAAAAAGAAGATGGAGCTGCTGGCTGAGGAAATGCGGGTTCTTTACGTGGCATTAACACGAGCAAAGGAAAAGCTCTTTTTACTTGGGTCTGTTAAGGATTTGCAGAAAACGTTGGAAAAATGGGACAGTGTAGATGCGACCGACAGCTGGCTTTTACCTGATTATGACCGTGCCTCTGCGTCAACCTATTTAGATTGGGTTGGACCTGCGCTCGTTCGCCATCACGACTGTCGCGAAGTGTTGTCGAATGTGAAGGATGGCGGACATGAGCGAGTTCCAGAAGAAATCGCCCTGCACCCTTCGGATTGGCGAGTGGTGACACTAACAGCTGAGGAAGTAGCGCTTTACGCTCAAGAAAAGAGCGAAGCTGATTCTACTTTATTGGATTATGTCAAGCAGGGGGTGCCGGCGCCGATTTCTACTGATGCCGCTTCCACGGTACGGGATCAGCTAACTTGGAAATACGGATTTAATGAAGCAGCCACACATCGCTCAAAACAATCCGTATCCGAAATCAAGCGTCAGCTAGAGGTATTTGATCAAAATGGTGGTGTCGACCTAAAACAGAAATTTACAAAACCTCTGTTTAAAAGACCGAGGTTTATGCAAGCCAAAGCTCTCACTTCTGGCTGAACGGGGGACAGCGATGCATATGGTCATGCAGCATATCGATTTCACACGTGTTGTGAATGAACTGTATCTTTCTGCATTGTTGGAAGAATTGGTCGAAAAAGAACTCCTGACAGTCGAACAAAAAGAAATTATCGATACCGAACAGATTATTGCTTTTTTTGATACGGAGCTTGGAAGCAGGTTACAGCGTGCTCGAAAAATTAGACGAGAAACTCCGTTCAGTGTAGCGGTTAAAGCGAGTGAGATCTATGCTGATTGGAGTGGGGAAGATGAACCAATCCTTGTCCAGGGGATTATCGATTGCCTTTTCGAGGATGAGTTAGGTACGGTTTTACTCGATTATAAAACCGATTCAATTACGGAGCGCTTTAAAGGTGGCTTTGAGGAAGCGAAGCCAGTGCTCGCCAAACGTTATCGCGTCCAAATCGATTTGTATGTTAAGGCAGTTGAATCGATTCTGAAGAGGCACATAGATCAGAAATATTTATTCTTCTTTGATGGAGGACATGTACTCGAGATGAATTAAATATTTTGCAGAAGAAACGACGTGTGCTTTGAGTACACGTCGTTTCTTGATTTTTGGGAGCAATCTGTATGATTCCGGTTCTCGTACCAAAGGCAAATAATGAGGAATCATAGGATCCTAGATTAGGAATTTCCGATTGTCGGCTGATCGACCAAATTAGAATCGAGGACATTGGTTCCACTCAGCCCACTATTGGTAATAATAAAACCCCCTGTATTTCCGGCACCTGAACCAGAGAAACTTTTTGAATTATTTTTCGGAGAAATAAACATCGTATCACCAAATTGTACGACGCCGCCACTGACATTGACAATTTGAACGGGTCCAACAAATGCAGGCATATCCAACCTCCTTAATGAAAAAAATATTTACTGAATAATATACCATCTATCTATGAGTAGGTAGAATTTTCAAGATTTGTAGAATGCAAACGACATAAACAAAAATGACTTCTATCGTGCCCACAACCCTTAAAAAGGTCTTCGCAAGGTAACGATAAACCAGTTATCGTGCCCACAACCCGGAAAAAGGTCCTCGCAAGGTAACGATAAACCAGTTATCGTGCCCGCAACCCTGAAAAAAATCCTCGCAAGGTAACGATAAACCAGTTATCGTGCCCACAATCCTGAAAAAAATCCTCGCAAGGTAACGATAATTTAGTTATCGTGTCCGCAACCCGGAAAAAAATCCTCGCAAGGTAACAATAAACCAGTTATCGTGCCCGCAACCCTGAAAAAGATCCTCGCAAGGTAACGATAAACCAGTTATCGTGCCCACAACCCTGAAAAAAATCCTCGCAAGGTAACGATAAGCTAGTTATCGTACCCCTAATCCTGAAAAAAGCCCTCAGGAGGTAACGAAAACCAAGCTATCCGGCTTCTAAATGTATTAACCCTCATCTGTAGCAGGTTCGCCACCAGCTTTCCTCTTCTCTCTAGCGCTCTCAAGCTGTCGGATATGCTTTACGCGTGATTCCATATGCACACTGCAGCTATTTCCAACATGGACAATCGATGCGGCAGAAACCCCGAGAATCCGAATATTGCCTACTTTTATGTTCGCCCCGGGACAATGATAGTGTTCCATCGCTATCCATTCCGTAATCGGAGGAATGGGAATCTGTTCTGAGAAAATCAAATATTTACTATAGTCCCCCTCATTCCCGAAAAAAACTTCTCTTTCGCGTTGAACAGCTAAAGCTCGGTTCCCACCCTGAATACAGGATGAATCCCCAAGCTCAATAAGCGAAGAAAATTGAAGTGAATCAACTATTAGCGAGTTAACAACAGAGGTTCGTTTTAACATGCTATTCTCCTTAAGGGGCCAATGGAACTGCAGGTCCAATAATCAGTGATTCAGCAGGAGTATCAAAGATGGATGCGAGCTGAATCGTTTCCGTGTCACCAATCATAAGCAGCGACGAGCTGGAAATTCCAATCACCCGAATATTTCCGACACATAATTCTCTGTTGTAAACATGAAAGTTCATTCCTGTTTCATTCCTTTCATATTGCCAGGTAGATTGGTAATGAATGTACAAATCCCATTTTCCATTTCCTTAAATAACTTTTGGATAATTCCTTCCTTCCAGCCTTCTTTTTCAACTGCACTGCCGGTAAAGGGGGTATCCTTTAGATGATGTTGAACACGTGCTGGAATCTGCATTTTGATGTCATTTTTTATAAAATCAAAATAATTTTCATCTAATTTTTTATTTACTCTCGCCTCAGCGTTGGCGATTAACTGCGGAAGCTCTGTCTCAAGCTGTGCGAATACTTCTTCTTCCATTTCCATTGTATGTCTGAAAATACCCTTTGGATCGATAGGACCAGTTGGTGGCATTCCGCTAGGAGTTGCGGCACCAGTACCTGACGGGTTCACCTCCAGGCTATCGATACCTTGTAAATCTGAAGGATTTAAACCGATGTTTAAGGTTCCCTCTAATGTTTCAACCTTTAGTTGATCAAATTTATATTCTATTTTTTCTACATTGATTGCAGGTTTAGCTTTTAACCGTTCCAACTCGTTCGTTAATTGGGCAACTGTTTCTTCAAGGCTTTGAATTCTTTGTTCTTGTTTTTGCATTGTTTCAAGAAGCTGCTGAAGATAGTACTGATAATCCTGATACACGTAATCACCTCGCATTGTCCAATTTTATTCCTTTGACAATTAATATCCCTTTGTTATGAGCTTAACGGTACTGCTGGCTTTGAGATCGAGCTAGCATTTGTAGATGAAGTTGTGGGTTGAGAAGGACCTCCACCTGGCTTTACAGCTTGAGGAGCTGGCCCAGTAAAGCCCCAGGTATTGTATAAATGCGAAGCTGGTTTTATGACTCCCGAGCTACCAATCTGTAGAACAGAGGAATTGGAGATTCCGCCAACTTTTAAGAAATTTATATGAATCGACTGCTGAATATAGAAATTCATACTATCACCTATACATTAAAGTTATTTCCCTGATCAAGTAAGTCTTGGTCATACGTATTCGTCGAACTAGATTGGTTGCTTACATAGAGTCCATCACCAGTATTAAATGAGCCAGCGCTGGAAAACGTTTTTGCATTAGAAAACGGCATAATTTTATAAACATCCCCAATATTGAACACAGAACTGCTCCCAATTGAGATAACCTGAACCACTCCAACGATTGCTGGCATAAAGAACACCCTCACATCTTTTTCTTTTATATCTTATGAGCAGAAAGGGGAAAGGTGATTAAAAAGCCTATGTCTAATTAAATCGATTAGTCATTAGTTAAAGGGAAAATGTGTCGAAAAGTGTTATTTAACAAAGGAATTTAGCGTTTTTCATTTCGTCAAATAAAGACAGAATTGTGTTAAAATAAATTATATTTAGAAAATTAAAATCTATTATGAGGTGAAACGGATGAATGTACCATTAGTTTTAACAAGCTTCCTAGATCGTGCAGTTTCCTTGTTTGGAACAAAGCCTGCACTTATAAGTGACGACAGAGTATTTACATATGATGACATAAACAAAAGGGTAAATAAATTATCCCATGGCTTAAGAGATCTTGGCGTGCAAAAAGGAGATCGTGTTGCCTATTTAGCTCCAAATAGCGTGGAAATGTACGAGGGCTTCTACGGCATTTATCAATTGGGTGCCATTATGGTTCCGTTAAATACCCGACTAAAACCAGAAGATTACTTATTTATTTTAAATCATAGTGAATCTAAAGTACTTTTCGTTGATCAGGATCTTTACAGCTTAATTGTTCCAATTAAGGACAAGCTCGAAACAGTCGAATCCATCATTGTGCACTACAAAGAAAAGGATACTCCTGAATTAGATTATGATGCTTGGTTAGAAAATCAATCAGATCTTCCAATTGAGCGAGCAGAATTAGATGAAAACGATGTTGCCAGCTTACTTTACACAAGCGGTACAACAGGGAATCCAAAAGGGGTTATGTTAACTCATCGTAATAACTATTTACACGCATTAAGCGCTCAGCACCATTTACGTGTAAATGACACTGATGTTTTATTGCATATTCTACCAATGTTCCATGTTAACGGGTGGGGATCGCCTTTCTATTACACTTCCAATGGGGCTACTCAAGTTTTCTTGAGAAAAGCAAATGCTGAGTCAATCTGGGGAGAAATTTTAAAGCATAAAGTATCCGTAATGCATATGGCTCCAACTGTTCTTAATAGCTTAATTCAATATTATGAGAAGAATGTACCTGAAGTAGAGCAGGATATTCGAGTTGTGATTGCAGGCTCTGCGCCACCACCAGCCTTCATTACAAGAGTAGAAGAGGAGCTAGGCTGGGAGTTTATTCAAGTATATGGTATGACGGAACTCTCACCGTTTGCGACTGTATCAACAATTCGTTCACATCTTCAGCATTTACCAAAGAAGGACAAATATCGCTTAAAAGCAAAAGCGGGATATCCTCAAATGGGTGTTGAGGTTAAGATCGTGGATGATTTGGGTGAAGAGGTTCCTCATGATGGTCAGTCAATTGGTGAAGTTGTTGTAAAAAGTCATGGGGTTATGCTCGGGTATTGGAAAAATGAAGAGGAAACGATGAAAACCATCCGTAATGGTTATCTTCATACTGGAGATATGGGGACGATTGATGAATATGGTTACGTGGATATCGTCGACCGTAAAAAAGATATCATCATTTCTGGTGGTGAAAATATTTCTTCCATTGAAGTAGAAGGCGCACTTTATGAGCACCCATCGATCCTTGAGGCAGCGGTCATTGCCGTACCACATGAAAAATGGGGAGAAACTCCGCACGCATTTGTTGTCGTAAAAGAGGGTAATAGTTTAACAGAGAAAGAAGTAATCGCGTTCTCTAGAGAAAAGTTAGCTCATTTTAAAGCGGTTACAGGTGTTACGTTCGTTGCAGAATTACCAAAAACCGCCTCAGGTAAAATTCAAAAAATCCATCTTAGAAACGATTATTGGCAAGAAAAGACAGGTGAAGAAAACGTTAAACGTTTTGTAAACTAATATACCTTGAGGAGGGACTGGCAATCAGCCAGTCTCTCTTTTTTTGGTATACTTGTTAAAAATAGGTACTAAAAGGGTGATGGTAAATGGCATGGAACTCAGATGTTGAGATAAGGAATGAACGCATTCTTTCCATAGATATCATCAGAGGCTTTTCAATCTTAGGAATCTTCTTAGTAAATATGATGTCATTTCACTCTCCGCTTTTGTATCTTGATCCACTACAATGGTGGGATCACCCAATCGACAGAATCACTTATATCTTGATTGATATTTTTGCGCAAGCAAGCTTTTATCCGTTGTTTTCCATGTTATTTGGTTATAGCATGGTCCTTCTTTTGGAAAAAGTACAACTTCGCGGTCAGCATTTTTATCGTATATTGGTGAGAAGGTTGCTTGCGTTGCTGTTATTCGGTATCGTTCACGCTTTTTTTATTTGGCACGGAGATATTTTGATTCAATATGCGCTTCTTGGCTTTGTTTTACTTCCTTTCCTCAAGCTTTCCGGGAGAAGTCTGTTTATAGCAGGAATTTCCTTTTATACCGTTCCAGTCTTACTCATTACGATGGTGCTATTTTTTACTTCAACTGTTTCACCGAGTTTGTATGATGGGGAAGCAGTAGCACAGTCAATCGCCATATACCAGCAAGGGTCTTTTTTGGACGTAACACAGCAACGAGCTATTGATTGGATGGAGACGAACAATTTAGAAAATGGTCCATTTTTGTTTATTTCTATTTTTCCATTGTTTCTAATTGGTGTAGGAATGGCCAAGCTGAAGTGGATTCAACATCATAAAGTGTATCGTAAAAGACTGTTGTGTATGTTAATTAGCACACTTGTATTGGGGCTCAGCTTAAAAGAGTTACCTTATTTAGTAGACGGAGCGTTGTATGCAGAATATGTTCAAGATAGTGTAGGGGGAGTTAGTTTAGCCTTTTTTTATGGAGCACTTCTGATTTTAGTAAGTGAAAAAACAAAATGGCTGAATTCGCTGGCGCTGATAGGAAAAATGTCAATCAGTCATTATCTTTTTCAATCGCTCGTGTCTAGCATGATTTTTTACGGTTATGGTTTTGGCTTATATGGAAAAGTATCACTGTTTAGTGGAACGATCCTCGTTTTTGTAATTTTCTCACTCCAAATCGTTTTAAGTCGAATTTGGTTAAAATATTTTACGTTTGGACCTGTTGAATGGCTCTGGAGGACTGTTACCTATTGGAAGAAGGTTAAGCTTCGAAAAAGGGTAGATTAAATGTATTTCTAATATTAACATCTTATATTTAGTATTTTTTATTTTGGTATGTTATGATATTTTCATTAATGAATTATATGGGAGGCAACACAAGTGGTTCACGCACATATTACTGCCTGGTTTCTAGCTTTAGTCTTCTTCTTTATTGCAGTAGGACTTCAAAAAAGCGGAAAAGAAAAGGGCGCTAAAATTGTAAAAATGATTTTGAGATTGTTTTACGTACTAATTATCCTCACCGGCGGAATGCTATTAACTATGTGGAGTATGCACCTACTAAAAGCTGCAGTTGGTATTTGGGTAATCGGCGGAATGGAAATGGTTCTTGCAAAGGTCGGGAAAGGTAAGAAAGCAACTGGAGCTTGGGTACAATTGGTTATCGCTTTAATCGTTGTTCTTTATCTTGGCTTCTCCTTACCGATTGGCTTTGACTTTTTTTAATTGAAGTGAAAAACAGGCATCCTTTTGATAAGGACAGCCTGTTTTTTTGATTTCAGGGAATGTGAGCTTCGGTTCCAAAAGTATTATTTACGAGATTTTTTCAATAATTAATCGTTTTCCACTGTTCAAAGTAAATTCAAAGCGATCATTTCGTTTTTCATAATAAGTAAAATGGTGTTGGACGGTACAAATCAGCTCCTGATTATCAAATACCAGGAAATTAACACCACTATTAGGCAGACTACGATTAAGAAACGTCAAGTGATTGTAGCAATATATACAATCATAAATCGAAAATTTTAGTGAGTTTAACGTGGTAATAAAATGGATAAAGGCATCATCGTGAAGATCCTCTAACAGTCGTTCTAAGGAATAGACGAGATGCTTCCGAATCCGAACTACATCCTGATTTTTAAAAATGTGAATATCATCGGCAAATCCTACTTTCCCTTCCTCAAATAATATCCCTTTTTTCCAGCAATGATTTTGATATACCTCAATTTCTTGATGGAGAAACTCGTCAAGCGCCGTTGCTTCCTCTGTATCATCATCAAAGAAAACCCACTGATTGTTTATATATTCAATTATTCCAGTTGTGAAGGCTCTAACCTGGCCTTCAAATAAGCTTATTCGCTGTTGTCGATTCATGATTTCCCTCCGTGGATAGTACCTCACTTTTCTTTCTAGACACTTTACCCACTTTTTATAACCATATCTGTTTATTTTTATCGTAGGTAAACGGCAGTTAACCCCCAGGTGGAAGTTTCATTTTTATAAAATAACCATTTTTCTTGGTTTGCATAAGATAAACCATTCCTAGAACAAATGACTATTGGAAGTGAGGAGAAAAAAAGATGTGCGGAATCTCAGGATGGATTGATTACAGCAAAGACATCCGGAACCGAAAAAAAGACGATTGCGAAAATGGCTGAAACATTGTCAAAAAGAGGACCAGATGATACGAATGTTTGGACTAATCTTCACGTCGGGTTTGGACATAAACGATTGGTTGTCGTTGACCCAGAGGGCGGAAAGCAGCCAATGATAAAAGAAAAGTCCGGAAACCATTATACAATTTGCTATAATGGAGAGCTTTATAACACAGAAGATATCCGCAAAGAACTTCTAATAAAAGGATATTCTTTTAAAGGTCATTCCGATACAGAAGTTTTGCTAACAGCATATATTGAATGGCAGGAGCAATGTGTTGAGTATTTAAACGGAATTTTTGCCTTTGCCGTTTGGGATGAACAAAAACAAAAATTGTTTATTGGGCGTGATCGGCTCGGCGTTAAACCATTATTTTATAGTGAGCTTGGCAGCGGAATTGTATTTGCGTCAGAACTTAAGGCAATATTGGCTCATCCGAATGTTCCCGTTCAGGTGGATCGTGAGGGGTTATCTGAGGTTTTTGGGTTAGGGCCTTCCCGTTCGCCAGGTGTTGGTGTATTTAAAGGAATCAAAGAGCTGCGTCCGGGTCATGCACTTTCACTCGATTTGAATGGTCTGAGGGTGTGGCGCTACTGGAATGTGAAAAGTGAAGAACATCAAGATACAGTTGAAGATACAATTGGAAAAGTACGAGAGCTTGTAACAGATGCTGTTACGCGTCAGCTTGTTTCCGATGTACCGCTTTGTACCTTTTTATCAGGTGGAGTTGACTCCAGTGCCATCACCGCGATTGCTGCAAAGCAGTTTGCGCAGGAGGGCAAAGGTCAGCTACACACCTATTCAATCGATTATGAAGACAATGCTAAGTTTTTTAAGGAAAATGAGTTTCAGCCGAATTCAGATTCTACTTTTATTCAAAAAATGGTAAACGAATTTGATACCTTGCATCATAGCTGTGTCATTTCTCAGGATGTGCTGGCGCAGCATTTGACCGAAGCGGTTCATGTTCGTGATTTACCTGGGATGGCGGATGTCGATTCTTCATTGCTATGGTTCTGTCGCGAAATAAAGAAGGATTTTGTTGTTAGTTTATCTGGAGAATGTGCCGATGAAATCTTTGGTGGCTATCCTTGGTTTTATCGCGAGGATGATTTGAAGCGCCCGGGATTTCCGTGGATGCGTTCGGTTGATGCCAGACAAGGAATTCTTAAAGAGAAGTGGCAATCACGGTTACATTTACCGGAGTATATCATGAATAAATATAGCGAAACGATCGCCGAAACACCACGCTTAGATGGTGAAAACGAGGTAGAAGCGAAGCGCCGTGAGTTATTTTACATCAACATGATCTGGTTTATGACTACACTGTTGGAACGCAAAGACCGAATGAGCATGGGAGCGAGCTTAGAGGTACGCGTGCCTTTCGCTGACCATCGCTTAGTTGAGTACGTATGGAACATTCCATGGGAATTGAAAACTTATGGTCATCGCGAAAAGGGGATTCTGCGTAAGGCTTTGGAAGGAATCCTTCCTGATGAAATCCTCTATCGTAAAAAAAGTCCATATCCAAAAACGCATAACCCTGTCTATACAAAACTCGTCAATGATTTATTAGGCGATGCGATGCGAGATAAAAATTCTGCCCTGCATGAGTTCTTTGATGGGGAGGAGCTTCGTAAAATCATCGACACAGGTGGTGCGGCCTTCACCGTTCCATGGTACGGCCAGCTTATGACCGGCCCTCAGCTATTGGCTCACCTTTATCAAATTCATGTGTGGTTTAAAGATTACGGGATTAATATTGTGGAAAGTTAACATGAGCAGCAGTGAGCTACGCATAGAGTGTGTGCGTAGCTCACTTTATTTAGTTTGAGTTTGATAGAGAGTATTGCGTAAGGCGAATAAACTCCGATTTAAGCGAATAAATCCTGGGTTTTGGCGAATAAATTCTGAAATTAGCGAATAAATCCAGGTTTAGGCGAATAAATCCAAAAACTGGCGAATAAAAATTTTTCAATTGAAAAATAATGTTTTTGGTAACTTGTAAACTCGGTTTTTCTTTGCATTAGTGTGGGGAAGCTCCAAATTATTTAGCATTTTTGAAGCGATATTCACTGAATTATGCCCGAGCTGTAAAAACTCCCGAAATTGACGATTTGTTATTTCAGCACCATGTAACAGAAAGTAATCTTTTAAGGTATGCATATGTGCATCCTTCGAAACCTCTTTGCATTTTGGGCAATGCCACGTACCATTTCGATATACCATTCCAAGAAACCAGCAGAACGGACAATGCACTCCAGGTAAAAGTTCCGAGCGGGAAATTTTAAAGCATTTCTCAATGTCGTAGCTTGGTTGAACATGACTTTTTAGGAGAAGCTTACACATTTTGCGAAGGATTTCAGGTGGAAAAATAATATCTTGATATTTTGCCGAAAAAGAATTTAGTCGATCGATGACACGGCGGCCGCGACACACTCGAAATTGAGCTTCTGAACCAGGGATTATTTTTAAAATACAATTCTTGTTCATCATTCCAACCAAGTACTCAAGATTCTTACAAGGAAATTTGTTCCGTATTAACCATTGGCGTAATTCACGAAGTTGAAATTCAGCCTGCAGCATTGGATTTTCGTAGCCGATTTCTCCATTTTGGATGAGCTGATCACAATTTTCATCAATATCCAATGTTCCGGATAAATTTTTGGCTTCTATAATGGGAATATGGGTTGGAGAAAGAATGAGAGAATCGATTTGGAAGTAGGTGCCTCTAGTGGTTGGGAGTCGCAACCCTTTAAAGATGTAGTAATTTTTTTCGGGGAGATATTGTAGGTAGGAGTCTAGTGTGATTTCGCTGTAGTAGCCAGCCTCAGTACGTCCTATGTCTGTTTCAATCAATGGTCCTTTAGGATGACCAGGATAGATCCGTCTTAAACATGCTTGGTTAAATTCAATTTTTAATGGCAATGTCCGTTCATTCATAAACAATGTAACACACTCCTTTCGTTTAACATAATTCTTTTCGCTCTGGTAAATAAATTACCTGCTGAATTAAAAATTCGTCAAATAATGTTCAAATAAAGCCAGGATTGCATCTCGTTTGACGGACAGCAGACAAACAGATAATCTAGAGGCATATGCAAAAAATTGGGAAGATTCGTTGTTTATGGCGAAACATGCGAAGTGTTTGTTGGGATTAGAGACCTAGAAATGGTTCCGTGTTTTTCTAAAAAGCAAGAATCGCCTCATTTTTCAAGGGGGAGTGGGGATATGAAGAAGCGTACGTTTTCGATCATATTCAGCGCTATTCTTCTTTTTTCGGTATGGGTACTGTGACACAAGCTCAAGCTGCTGAAAAAACGGAAGAGAGCTGGCAGGATGAATCAATTTATTATGTAATGATTGACCGCTTTAATAATGGTGATCCGAACAATGATACGGATGTGGATTCAAACGATCCATTAGCTTATCATGGTGGTGATTTTAAAGGGGTATCACTGCAATTGGATTACATAAAGGATATGGGGTTTACAACAATTGCTCTTTCGCCAATTTTTGATAACGAGGGCAAAGGTTATCATGGCTATTGGATCAATGATTTTAAAAAGACTGATGAGCATTTTGGCACATTGTCAGAATTTAAAAAGCTTGTGAACGAAGCTCACAAACGTGGGTTAAAGGTGATCGTTGAATTCCCAGCGAATTCTGTTGGACCAAACCATCCTTGGCTAAAGGATGCCACGAAGCAGGACTGGTTTAACCAAAACCAAGAAACGGACAAAGAAAAAGCTTGGGTGGATGGCTTGCCTGATTTAAATCAAGAAAATCCAGAGGTTCGCGAGTACTTAATTGACGTGGCGAAATGGTGGGTTAATGAAACTGGAATTGACGGCTACAAGCTCGACCGTATTCAGCATGTACCGGCGAGTTTTTGGAAGGATTTTACCAAGGAACTTAAAACCGACAACCCAGACTTATTTTTACTTGGGGATGCAGAAGGAATCAATAGCGCAGAGGGTTATAGTAATACCGGCATCGATGGCTTTCTTGATTATTCAGCCAATCCTGTGCTGCGGACAGGCTTTGCCAAACCAGATCAATCACTGGATGAGCTATTTACAATTTTAGATAAAAATAAGCAGCAATTTGATTCTCCAAATTTGATGGGAACATTCATGGACAATCAGCGCATGGTACGGTTCACGCACGAAGCGGTGGTCAACAATTTGCATCCTGGCTCGCGCTGGAAGCTGGCATTAACCTATCTCTTTACAGCGCCGGGAATTCCAGTTGTGTACTATGGAAGCGAAATTGCACTTGAGGGCGGTGCAGGAGATGATAATCGAAAGCAGATGGATTTCCGAACTGATAAGGACTTAGTCGATTATATTACGAAGCTGGGGGAATTGCGTAATCAAATGCCGTCGCTCACGAAAGGAACGATGGAGAAGCTCTATTCCAAGAATGGGATGATCGTTTATAAGCGGGAGTTTCAAGGTGAACTGACTGTGATTGCGATCAACAATACCACGAAGTCGCAAAATGTCGTGATTCCAGCTGCGAAAATTGCTAAGGATAAGGAATTACGAGGCTTATTAATGGACGATTTAACGAAAGAGGAGAATGGGAAATACAAGCTCATTCTTGATCGTGATGAGGCAGAGATTTATGTGGTCGCCCAAAAAAGCGGGTTGAATATTCCTTATTTTGTTGTGATGGGCACCGTGTATTTGTTATTCTTTGGCTTTATTGTGATTTTGCTAAAAAGAAGAAAGCAAAAGACAAGTGAATAGAGAACTGAGAGAAATCAGGTAGGCGAATAAAACCAGGTTTTAGGCGAATAAACCTGGATTCAGGTGAATAAAACCGGGTTTAGGCGAATAAATTGAGATTTAAGCGAATAAAGCCAAGATTCAGGCGAATAAATCAAGATTCAAGCGAATAAAACCAAAATAAAAGACTGGGAATTAATCCCCAGTCTTTTTTAGCGGTAATTCGTAAATTGAACATCGACAGTTAAATCAGCTTCCTTAACGGCTGCGATGATTTTTTGCAAATCGTCACGGCTTTTTGCAGTGACACGAATTTGATCGTCTTGAACTTGGCTTTTTACTTTTAAACCGCTGTTTTTGATTAACGCATTAATTTTTTTGGCGTTGTCTTTATCGATTCCTTGAACAAGTTTGGCCCGTTGACGGACGGTACCGCCTGATGCACCCTCTAATTTACCATAATCAAGGTTCTTGATTGGAACACCACGCTTGATTAGTTTGCTGAAAAGAACGTCTTTTAACTGATCTAGCTTATACTCATCGTCGGAAACAAGCACAAGGTCTTCTTTATCAAGGGTGACATCGCTTTTGCTGCCTTTAAAGTCGTAGCGTGTTTTAATTTCTTTCATGGTTGCCGTAACGGCATTTGTGACTTCAGAAAAGTCAACTTGGGATACAATATCAAATGAACTGTCTTTTGCTGCCATGGTTACCTCCGTAAACATTATTTCTTTTTATAAAATTAGCTCTGCAAACGATCATTGGAGTAAAAACCTCATGATTCGTTTCCCTTTATGTTCTCATTATAGTAAAATATAGCAGTTCAAACAACTTTAGGTAGAATGAAAAGTTAAGCAATTGGAGGAAATAACATGCCTTTATCAGAAAATGTAGGACATGTATTAGAATTAACTGTAACACGGGAATCGGAATTTGGTTACTTTTTAACTGATGGTACGGAAGATGTGTTAATGCATAAAAATGAAGCAAACAAGCATTATGGATTGGATGAAACGGTCGAGGTTTTTCTTTATACAGATTCTAGAGGCCGCATTGCCGCAACCGATACGATTCCTTTCGTAACAGTCGGAAAGTACGAATGGGTGAAGGTGACCGATGTTCAGCCAGGATTGGGGATCTTCCTAGATATGGGTATCCAAAAGGAACTGTTGTTAGGTGAGGAGGACTTACCGGCACATAAATCCGTTTGGCCAACAGTTGGCGACCTATTGTATGTAACCATTCGGGTTAATAAAAATCAGCGGCTTTATGCTAAACTGGCAACCGACCCGATTATGGAGGAAAAAGCTGTCGAGGCAACCGAAAAGGATTTCAACAAAAATGTCCATGGCTATATTTATCGCACGGCAAAGGTTGGCAGCTGGTTATTTACGGCTGAAGGCTACAAGGGCTTTATCCATGAGTCACAGCGCTTAACTGAGCCGCGTCTTGGTCAAAAAGTAGAAGGAAGAGTCATTGATGTCAAAGTGGATGGAACGATTAATGTATCCTTGCTGCCCCGTAAACAGGACCAATTGGATACAGATTCTGAGCGCATTTACGAATACTTAGAATCACGTAATGGGGCGATGCCTTATAGTGATAAGAGCTTACCAGAGGACATCGCGGAGCGTTTCAATTTAAGTAAAGGTGCATTTAAACGGGCGTTAGGAAAATTAATGAAGGACGGTCGCGTGTATCAGGAAGATCGTTGGACCTATATTAAGAAAGAAGAGGGAGACTCTGAATGAGTCGTCCCTCTTCTTTTTTGTAACCTATTTTATAGATGATCTGTTTTCTTAGAGTATTGATTCTTCCCTGCTTTGCGATTTTTTTCACGCATCATGTTTTTTTCATGGCGCAGTGCATTATTGTCTTGGGCTTTCTTATCATTATCCGATGTATGAGGCATATTTTTACATTCTCCTTTCAAAATAAATACATTTTATTGTCTGTCATTTTCGAAAGGAGTATGTAAATGAGATTAAGAAGGCATCTTATTTAAAAAGAAGATAGCAATGGTTCCTGGTCCGGTATGAGCCCCAATCGCTGAGCCGATATCCGTAATGGTGATGAAGTCAGGATGAAATTCCGATTCAATCATGGCTTTCACTTCCTGAGCGGTTTCTGCATTATCAGCATGGCTAATGCCAACGATCTGCTGATCCAAATGGTCGCCGCGTTCCTGCATCAATTGTATCAGACGGTGAAAAACCTTCTTTTTACCGCGAATTTTTTCAATCGGAATGAGCTTTCCGTCTTCCATATTGATGATGGGTTTAATGTTTAAGAGTCCGCCAACAAATGCAGAGGCTTTCGAGACTCGTCCGCCCTTGGCTAAATAATCCAAATCATTTACGGTTACTAAACTTTCAGTATGTTGGGAACGAAATTGTAGTCTCGCAAGTATTTCTTCCTTTGAAATGCCTGATGAAGCTAACTGAACTGCCTCCATCACAACTAAACCTTGGCCAAGTGAGGCGCATTTCGTATCAAGAATGGTCAAATTAAAATCAGGATACTCATCTTTCACTTGATTTAGGATCATTACAGCAGTTGCATAAGTACCAGATAACTGAGAGGAGAAGGCAATATAAATTCCATCCTGCTTGTTCTGGGCCATTTCTGTAAATAATTCCTCAAAGCGATTAGGAGGGACCTGAGAGGTTTTTGGATATTGTCCTGAGCGGATTGCTTGGTATACGGTTGCAGGCTCAATTTCTAAATGATCATCGTACTCCTTATCATCTAGCTGAACCTTTAATGGCAATAAAACAACATGGTTCTTTTCGTAATAACTAATTGGTAAATCTGCACCACTGTCAGTAATGATTGTTAATGCCATTTTTTCACCTGCTTTGTGAAATAATATTTTTATCTTAAGTTTAGCGGTTTCAATGTAAAAATACAATCATTCCTCATTTGTTCACAACAATTATCGGGGGTCATAAAATGGTCGTTATGGAACTAAAAAAATTCATAGTCGTCATCTTTGGAGCTTTGTTGAATGCCCTTGCGTTAAACTTCTTCCTCATTCCCGCTAATGTGTATTCAAGCGGGTTTAGTGGTGCGGCTCAATTAATATCAAGAATCATGACAGATTACACCCCATTCACCCTTTCCACTGGTGTTTTACTTTTCTTGTTAAATATTCCCGTTACGATTATTGGCTGGAAAAAGGTAGGCAGATCTTTTACAATTTATAGTTTTTGTAGTGTGTTATTGATGTCCTTTTTTCTAGAAATGATTCCAATAAAACAGGTATCAAAAGACATTTTATTGAATGCTGTTTTCGGTGGGGTCATCTCAGCTGTTGGAGTAGGATTTACCCTAAAATGGGGTGCGTCGACCGGAGGTATGGATATTGTTGCGATGCTCCTTTCTAGAATGAAGGATAAACCGGTTGGAACATATATCTTCACCTTGAACTCCGTTATTATCTTAATCGCTGGTTTATTGTTCGGTTGGGAGAAGGCCCTTTATACATTGGTCACTTTGTACGTTACTACTAGGGTAATTGATACGATCCATACGAGGCATGTAAAGTTGACGGCTATGATTATTACTAAAAAGCCTGAGGATTTGAAAAAGGCAATTCAGGCGAAGCTTGTTCGCGGCATCACCACAATCAATGTCAAAGGCGGGTTTACCAATGAGCCAAAAGAAATGCTGATGACGGTCATCACCCGATATGAGCTTTTTGATTTAGAAAGAATAATAAAAGAGGTCGACCCAGGTGCATTTACAAATATAATTCAAACAACAGGGATTTTTGGATTTTTTCGTAAAGACTAAGATGGGGTGAAGATGTGAAAAAAGGTTTCGTATGGTTTATGCTCGCAATATTTAGTCTAGTTTTAGCAACACCATCTACTCTTGGTCAGGCGGAGGAAGATGGAGAGAACATGATTCAGGTTGAAAATGCCGTCTTCCGAAACATTAAGGTGAAGGGCAAAAATGGAGAATATGTGATTGACGGAGAAGCGAGAACAAAGAATGGCACGTTTTACTATTTAGTTGAAGACGGGCATTATGAGTTTATATCTGAAACGAAAATAACAATGAAAGAAAAGCAACAGAAACAGAAATGGGCAAGCTTCAATATTATGATTAGCATCCCCAAAAATAAACTGCCGGACAACGGTACTGTTGCGATTTATTTTTATGAAAAAGATCAAAACAACAATATGATACATGTCCAAGCAACTGTTCTCGAACAATTTTAATAAAAGGAAAGAAGCGTGATTAGGGCAAATAGCCTCGAATCGCGCTTCTTTTTGACTAGTTACTGTAACTCTCAAGCTCACTTTGTAGTTGTCTAAGCTGCTCTTGTTCAGCCACGGTGGAATTTGCAAAGGCGGAGTTTAAAGCATTTTTCGCTCGACTAGTAGCCTGTTGCTTTTCGTCCCCTGACGCTGACTTGGCGATGTTGACAAATTTACGGGCTTCTTGAAATAATCGATTACCCATAGTTATATTCCTCCGATTGAGGAATTGTGGTCATTCGCCATTTTTCTGGCCTCAGCTTCAGCGTAGGTCGTGTGGTAAGGGATACGGTCATCGTGTTTTGTGACTGTCGTTGCACCTTGTGAAACAAAGCGTCTAGATTTATTCCGTTTACCCATTAGAATCCCTCCAACTGAGCTTGATTTTGAAGCAATCGTCTGCTTCATTCATTAGTATCTCCGTAATAAAGGGATTCATAAAGGTAAGAGTTGGTTGAATTTGTGAACGTTTTTATAGTACCTTTAAATTCAAGTATTCATTTAAATAAATCGCAACGCCATCTTCTTCATTAGTTAAGGTGATTTCGTTCGCAATATTTTTGGCATGATCGATTCCATTCCCCATAGCAATTCCTTTACCTGCAAATTCTAACATTTCTAAGTCGTTATCCTCATCACCAAAGGCAATCACCCAGGCTCTTGCGGAATTTGATAATAGTCACACGCACGTTTAATCCCAACTGCTTTATTTAGACCGTTCTTAATGATTTCAATTACATGCCAAGGGGCTGTCCAGCTTCGATGATCAATGACTTCTGCATGAACCGAAGAGAGATGGTCTTGAATATGCTTTAATTGATGTTCATCGGTATGGATTAACATACTCGTGGGCGATTGGGTTAAAAACCTTCTTAAATCTCCAGTTTTAATCTTCGGATTTCCCAGCTTAAGTAGTTCCATTAATTTTTCATCATGGTAGTGTAAATATACGTCATCAATGACTTCAGCGATAATATTATGAAAGGAATAAGAATCGAGTGCTTCAATGATTTCCTGTACAACATCCATATCGAGTGGTGAATGATAAATACCCCAATCCTCGTTTTGAGGGTGGTGAATAAATGCACCGTTAAAGTTTACAATAGGTGTATCCAATTCTAATTCGCGGTAGTACATTTCACTCGAGCGGAACGGTCTGCCTGTGGCGATCATGACGATATGCCCTTGATCACGGACAGCTTGGATTACCTTTTTCGTATTAGCTGTTATAATCTTTTTGTCGGTTAATAATGTGCCATCGAGATCTAATGCAATTAGGTGTTTATTCGTCATATATTCCCCTTCTCTTAAAGAATAATCGCTTTTTCCTTCTTACTTAGCTTAAAGGCTATTGTTTATTCTAATATGAATTAGGTGTTAAGCTTGGGAAAAAGTTTGTTAACATGGTAAACTAATTTTATGATTTTTATAAAAGAAAATGCAAATAGTAGGACCAAAAAGTTGTTACTAATGGTTAGGAGTGAATAGTATGGATGAAGCATTGAAAGAAAATATTATGGGTGCTTTAGAATTAGTCATCGACCCTGAGTTGGGTGTTGATATAGTCAATTTAGGATTGGTTTACGGAATTGAAATGGATGAGGCTGGCAAAACAACGGTGACGATGACGCTTACTTCTATGGGCTGTCCACTAGCTGGTACGATTGTTGACCAGATTAAAAATTGTTTGGGTGACATCCCAGAAGTTAAGGAAACAGATGTTAATATTGTCTTTAATCCACCTTGGACAAAGGATAAAATGTCACGCTATGCAAAGATTGCATTAGGAGTTCGTGATTAAAGGGAATAGTAATACGATGTAAACAATCAAATAAACAGTAACAAAGAAAGAACTTTGAACTATACCCTGGATAACGGACACTGATAAAAAAGTGCCCCTATCCGGGGTTTTTTGTGTTTCAATAGATTTAATGAATATGGGCGGAGGATTATCATGAGTAAGAATATTTATAATGAATTCCAAATTAAAGAGCTTGAGAAGAATCCTAATGTTGTGAGCGTTTCTGAAAGGTCAATCTCGTATAGTCCAGGAATTTAAGGTAAAAGCAGTTACGGATTACAAAAGTGGAAAAACACCATCACAAATCTTTATTGAACATGGCTTTGACCTCAACATGATCGGTAAAGATCAACCTAAACGTTGTCTTAGGCGTTGGAGGGATTCGTATAAAAGGTTTGGAGAGGATGGTTTCCTTACAGAACGCAGAGGCAAAGGGAGTACAGGACGCCCTTCTTCAAAGCATCTTTCCGTGGAAGAGAAATTACGAAAAGCTGAGGCAAGAATTAAATTCCTTGAGGCAGAGAATGACTTCCTAAAAAAGCTGGAAGAGTTAGAAAGGCAGGCGCTGAAGAAGAAACGATTTTAACGGCAGCTGAAAAGTTTTCTCTAATCGAGAAAACGTTAAGAATACATCAGTTAAAGAAAGCTGTTTCCTTCCTGTGTAAACTGGCAGGTGTAAGCCGTAGTGGCTACTATGATTGGTTGAAGGCTGCACCTTTACGTGCACAACGTGACGAGCAGGATGAATTGGATATAGAGTTAATCCAAGAAATTTTCATTAGCAAAAAGGAAAAAGTAGGTGCCCTCCAGATTAAAATGATTATGGAGAATGATTATACAGCCATAATGAATCACAAAAAAATTAGGCGTCTAATGGCAAAATATAATCTTGTAACCAAAGTAAGGAAGGCCAATCCCTATCGTAAGATGGCCAAGGCAACCCAGGAACATCGAACCTGCCCTAACCTTCTTAACCGAGAATTCAATCAGGAAGAACCAGGGAAAGTCCTGCTTACTGACATTACTTATCTCTATTTTGGAAAGGGTCAAAAAGCATATTTATCTTGCGTAAAGGATGGAGCTACAAGGGAAATTATTGCGTACCACTTGTCCACATCTTTAGAGATGGATATCGTCTATAAGACGTTAAAAAAGTTAAAAGTAGCTGTCAGCAATCATTTTCACCCAGAAGCCATGTTACATTCTGACCAAGGTGTCCACTATACGCATCCTCTATTCCAAAGCAAAGTGAAAAAGCTTGGCATAACTCAATCAATGTCCCGAAAGGGAAACTGTTGGGATAACGCACCAATGGAAAGCTTCTTTGGACATTTTAAGGATTTAGCAGAGTATAAATCCTTAGATAATTTAAAAGAGGTTAAGAGAGAAGTAGATCGAGTAATCGAAGAATATAACCATCACCGTTATCAATGGGGCTTAAATAAAATGACCCAGGTACAATACCTGGGCCACTTATTAGCTGCATAGGCGCTTTTTTAAACTGTCCGTAAACGGGGGCACAGTTCACTTCAGCATCTGGGGTTCTTTTTTTTGTGCAGGAAGAATTCACTAAAATATTCATACTTTTGTCAATAAACTATATATTATTGAGGTTGAGTTTATGTATGGTTAAGATATCGAAGTAAATTCGCGAAAGGAGTGTCGTGGTATGAGTATGCTAACTGTTCGAGATTTGAAGAAAAGCTTCGGAGCTTTTGACGCAGTTAAAGGAGTTTCTTTTTCTGTTGAAAAAGGAGAGGCATTTGGTCTACTTGGTCCAAATGGTGCTGGAAAATCGACTATCATTAATATGGTGACAGGGTTATATCCTCCTACATCAGGAAAAATTCAGTTAAAAGACATAAATGTATTAAAGAATACGAAGCAGGCACAAGCTGCAATTGGTGTAGTACCACAAGAAATTGCGCTTTATCAAGAGATGTCGGCGAAGGAAAACTTAAACTTTTGGGGAAGAATGTACGGACTTTCAGGAAAAGCGCTTGAACAAAAAGTCGATGAGGTGCTCGATATTATCGGCTTGGCTGATCGGGCAAAGGGAAAAGTAAACACCTTTTCCGGTGGAATGAAGCGGAGAGTGAATATTGGAGCAGCCATTTTACATAATCCAGAATTGCTCATTATGGATGAGCCAACTGTAGGAATCGATCCACAGTCAAGGAATCATATATTAGAAACGATTAGGAAATTAAATGAGCAAGGAATGACGGTTATTTATACAAGCCATTATATGGAAGAAGTGGAATACTTGTGTGAACGAATCGGAATTATTGACCACGGGGAATTAATTGCCTGTGGAACTATGCCCGAGTTGCGAGAAACAATTGGAGATCGTTCACGAATCATTATTACCGTTGATCAACAAGGAACAAATTCAACCGATATCCAAAGTTCATTAAGTAAATTATTTTCCGAAAAGGATTTTAGCATTCAAAACAATCAGTTAATGGTTTTTCATAAAGAGCCCCAGCATATTTTAACCAATTTTATACAATCTGTAACAAATGCAGGTGTAAAAATTACTTCTGTTGATATTGTCGAGCCGAATCTCGAAAGTGTTTTTTTACATTTAACAGGGCGAAGCCTAAGAGATTAGGAGGTGAAGAAAATGAGTTTTTTTTGGTTAGCAGTAAAGGATTTATTGCTTATTGGCCGTGACAAAAAAGCTTTTTTAACGCTCATCATGATGCCTCTTCTATTAATAGCCATTTTAGGTGCAGCATTTGGGAATGTATTTCAGGAAGAGGGAGATGTTGAAATCCCTAAGTTTACTTTAGGGATAGTCAACTTAGATGAGGGGACCGTTGGGGGAATTTTAGCAGATGAAGTGTTCGGTAAGGCTTTGCCCGACCAAATTCGTGTCAAAAATTTTAAACAGGATAAAATGGAGCAGAAAATCCAAGACCATAAGCTTTCTGTGGGAATTGTTATCCCGGCCAATTTCACGACATCCTTATCTACTGGAAAAGCTGCTGAAATAAAATTGATTTCTGTTCCAAATCCAGGTGTAAAAACGATGATCATTCAAAGTGTTATCGAGCAGTTTACGCAGAATTACACCGTAGAAACAGAAGCGATGAAGCAGTCAATGGAGAAGGCGCTTCAAGTGGGTATGTCAATCGAGGAATACCAAGCAAGCATGGTCGCTAAAACAGACCAAAATGCCGAAGAGAATCAAACAATCGACTCCCAGTTAAATGAAAAAACTGTCCAGGCTGAGTCAAAACCTGTTGGTTCCTTTCAATATTACGCAGCTGCAATGGGTGTCATGTTTTTATTAATGACGGTAGCAGAAGGTGTGTCTGCGATGATCCTTGAGAAGGAACAAGAGGTGTATAACCGCCTACAAGTATCAAAACTATCCTATCATCAATATTTAACCGGAAAAATGCTTGGTTTAATTACAATTAGCTTAATTCAAGCATTTGTCATCATAATCGGCACGACACTCATATTCGGTGTGGATTGGGGAGATTCCGTCGCTGGGGTCATTGTTATTACAATTTCCTTTGTGATCAGTGCTTGTGGGTTAGGGATTTTAGCTGGTTCATTTATTAAAAAAGAAAAAACATTCAGTGTTGCTTCTATGCTTGCAACACAAATAATGGCGGCAATCGGAGGAAGTATGGCACCACTATATATTTTTCCAGATTGGGCTGTATTAGCCGGAAAATTCCTACCAAATGGTCTAGCGTTGCAAACCTATATCGAGTTAATGTCTGGAGCTTCGTTAACTGATATTCTACCGGCAGTAGCAGGGATATTAGGACTTGGTTTTGTCTTTTTTATTATAGGTCTTGCCCGTCTTTTATTCGAAAGGAGGGGTAGCTATGCGTAGAATTTGGAGTATTCAATGGCTACATATGACACAATTTTTAAAAACACCTGCAGCATGGATATTGATGGTGATCATGCCTGCATTATTTAGTTTGATTTTTGGAGGAATGGCGCTTAATACAGAAAACAATAAACCAATTGTCAATATTGTTGATAGTAAAGGTGAATTGCATTCAGAAATTGTTAGTTTGCTTAAGCGAAATGATCAATATTTATGGAAATCAGTATCAGAAACACAAGCTAAAAAAAACATTCAAGAGCAAGAAGCCATTGCGGCCATTGTTATCCCAGAAAATGTAACGGAACGAATTAAAGCGACAGATCCACTATTTGATGTTATTGTGCAAAGAAAAAGTGAACAATACATGGGGTTGGTTCCTTATTTAGAAGGAAGTGCAAATGTCATCCTAAGTTCCTATCAGGCTCGAAATATAGACGATGAATCATCCGTAAAAGAGCTATTAAAATCGGTTGCAACAAGTAAGGGTGTAAAAGTTGATCATCAAATCATTCAAAAGGATAATGAAAATAAAGCGGCAGTCAATTTAATGTTTGTTGGTTTTGCCATTATGTTTATGATGTTTGGCCTTTCAGGAGCGGCGTCGACCATTTTGGATGAAAAGAGGGGTGGTACCTGGTCAAGACTGATGATCACCCCAGCGACAAAGCTACAAATTAGTTTCGGATATTTAAGTGCTTATTTTTGGATTGGCTGGATCCAATTTGCAATGCTGATGGTGATGACGAAATTCATGTTTGACACTGAATGGGGCAATTTACTCTATCTCATTCCTTTTGCTTCGCTTGTCATCCTTTGTGTTGTTGGCTTCGGCTTGATGTTAGCTGGGTTAGTTAAAACAAAACAACAAGCTATTGCCTTAAGTGCGATCGTGATTACGAGTACGTGTATGCTTGGAGGCGTATATTGGTCGATTGAGTTAGTGCCAGACTTCATGAAAAAGATTGCGCTAGCAACTCCACAAAGATGGGCAATGGCAGGATTTGAAGAAATCATAAGTGGCAGCCTACATACTGCGACACTAATAAAGGATGTAAGTGCACTTTGTGCTTTTACAATCGTCTTTCTTTTAATTGCCTTGCGTTTAGTTAAATATGAATGATGTTTTTCTTCAAAAAACTTGTATTTTAACCTATTTTCCCAAAAAACAATGGTGGTTTGTGAGGAAGTTCACTTAGAGTAAAGAAAAAGTGACTTATAATACAATCACAAGCACAATTGAAATGGAAAAATAGGAGGCGTAAAAATGGGATTTAATCGAGATTTTAATCGAGATCCGTTTATCGTCATATGGGAATTAACAAGAGCCTGTCAATTAAAATGCTTGCATTGCCGAGCTGAAGCACAATATAGAAGAGACCCAAGAGAGCTATCCTTTGATGAAGGAAAAGCATTAATTGATCAGATAAAAGAAATGAATGGTGCGATGTTAGTCTTTACTGGCGGAGACCCACTAGAACGCGCGGATGTTTTTGATATTGCAGAATATGCAGTAAAGCAAGGTGTGCGAGTTTCGATGACACCGAGTGCCACTCCAAATGTGACAAAAGAAGCGATAGAAAAAGCTAAAGATGTGGGGCTATCACGCTGGGCATTCAGTTTAGATGGACCAACAGCAGAAATCCATGATCATTTTCGCGGAACAGACGGTTCCTTTGATTTAACGATGGAACGGATTAAATATTTGCATGAACTTGAAATACCAGTGCAAATCAATACTGTAATTTCAAGGTATAACATTGATCATTTAGAAGAAATGGCAAAGCTGGTTGAAAAGCTAGAATGTGTATTATGGAGCGTATTCTTCCTCGTGCCTACTGGACGTGGTCAAACGAGTGATATGATTTCGCCTGTCCAGCATGAGCAAGTATTTACATGGCTATACCAATTGAGCAAGCGTGTGCCTTTTGATATTAAAACAACTGCAGGACAGCATTACCGTCGTGTTGTGATTCAACAAAAGAAGCGAGAAGCAAAAGAACAACCAACAGAAATCCAATATTTAGATGCGTTAACCGAGCAGGGACTAACCGGTTCAATCGATGGATTAGGAAGAGCTCCAAAGGGCGTAAACGATGGAAATGGCTTTATTTTCATCTCTCACATTGGGGATGTGTACCCAAGCGGTTTGCTCCCAATTAAAGTAGGAAATATTCGGGAGCAGTCACTCTCTGATATTTATCGTAATTCACCAGTTCTTCAGGAATTACGGAACCCCGATTTGTATAAAGGGAAATGCGGTCAGTGCGAGTTCCGTCATGTCTGTGGTGGATCACGCTCTAGAGCTTATGCGATGACGGGCGACTATCTTGAAAGTGAGCCATTCTGCGTCTATATTCCTAAAGCTTTAAGAAAAAAACAAGAGGTTTAGCATAATCTAAAGAGGCTAACCAGTGCGGTTAGCCTCTTTCTAAAATTTATCACTTATTCAATACTACAATAAATGGCTGGACAATTTTCACAATCAATTTCTTTCTTTAAATATTGCAAATCGTGGATGAATATTTTCCCTTTTTTAACGGAAATAATGTTCTCCCGTTTAAGCTCATTCAGGATTCGGTTGGTACTCTCGCGAGAGGTTCCGCAAAAATTTGCCAGTTCTTGATTTGTTAAGGGTAAATCAATTAAAATTCCGTCAGGCTTTTCAACACCGTAGCTATTAGTCATCCGAATAAGAGTAGAAAAAAGTGCTCCTCTTTTTCCGTTTAGAACGAGATCACGAAATTTGGTTTGCGTTTTTCGGAAATGGTCGCTCATCCATTTCATGAATTCAAACGCTAAGGAGCTGTTCTGAAAAATTTCTTTCTCAAGAACATCCTTACGAATCGCGGCTACTTCTCCATCTTCAATGACAAGACCACTTAACAAATACTTGGGAGTTTCCGTGAACAAGGTTAATTCACCACATAAATCATTTTCGCTGCAAATTCTTAATGATAACTCGCGGCCATCTGACGTAATTTTACTAATTTGGACTTTTCCAGATATAACGAGGTACAATTCTTCAGCTGTTGTCCCTTCCTGAAAAAGATAAGTCCCTTTTTTTGTATGAATGATTCGATCTGTAAATCGCAGTAATTCTTTTATCTGAATCGGTTTTGTGGCTTTTATTGTATCAGGCATTGTCATCACCCTTTAAATAATATCTTTCCCAAAATAAAAATCGATTATTTTCTCCTAATTCTAACACCGCTGTAGTGTTATTGGAAGATATCAACCATTGTGATTACTGCCAATCTGCAAACATTTTCAAAGGAATTCACAAAAACGACATAATGTGATAATTGAGCCTTTGTTTCCCGGGGCAATTGTCGATTATTCTTGTGGGATTATAGTATGTACGTATGTCCCATTATGTGAGATAATAAACAGTCAAAGAATGTTTTCACTATTATAATATTCATAAGGACTTCTATCGTATATGGAGTTGAACAATATGACAAACCAACAAGTAAGTGACCAGTTAAATCGACCTCTTCGTGATATCCGTATTTCTGTTATTGATCGCTGTAATTTTCGTTGTCAATATTGCATGCCAGCTGAGTTATTCGGCCCTGATTTTGCTTTTTTACCTAGAACCGAATTGCTGTCGTACGAGGAAATCCATCGCCTTGCCAGCCTTTTTATAAAGCTGGGAGTCGAAAAGATTCGCTTAACTGGTGGAGAACCACTATTAAGAAAAGATTTACCTGTACTTGTTGAAATGCTGTCCCGAATCGAAGGTCTTAAGGATATTGCGTTAACAACAAATGGTGTTTTATTGCCAAAATATGCCGAGCAGCTAAGAGAGGCTGGTCTTAAAAGAGTAAATATAAGTTTAGACAGCTTAAATGATGAATTATTTGGGACGATAAATGGACGTAACGTTGGTGTGGGACCCGTACTGAAAGGGATCGAAGCAGCAAAAAAGGCCGGACTGGGTATCAAAATTAATATGGTTGTGAAAAAGGGACTTAATGATTCTGAAATTATTCCAATGGCAACCTTCTGTAAAGAAAATGACTTAGAGCTGCGCTATATTGAATTCATGGATGTCGGTAGTACAAATGGCTGGAAAATGGATGACGTCATTACGAAAAAGGAAATATTTGAGCAGTTAAAGGGCCATTTTGAGTTTGAACCTGTTGAAGCCGCTTACTATGGTGAAGTAGCAAAGCGCTATCGCTACAAAGGAACAAAGACTGATGTTGGTTTTATTACCTCTGTTTCCGAGTCCTTTTGTTCGACCTGTACCCGAGCAAGATTATCAGCGAATGGACAAATTTTCACTTGCTTGTTTAATGGGAACGGACACGATATTAAGGGCTTACTCCGAAATGGAGCGAGCAATGAAGAGCTAGAGAAAAAAATCGTAGACATTTGGAATCATCGAGAGGACCGTTATTCAGATTTGAGAACTGAGGAAACAAGAAAGGCTCGCAAAAAGATTGAAATGTCATATATAGGCGGTTAACGAGCAGTAGCTCAATCCAGGTTGTTTAGAAGTTTTTTAAATAAACATAAGAAGTCTAAGCACACAGTCATTTCTAATGAATGCTGTGTGCTTATTTATTTGTTATATAAATAAAGAAACCCCCCAGCTCAGCTGGAGGTCTCCATCATCTTAATAAAAACGAGGGAAAAGAATATTGTTTTCTAGATGAACGTGCATGAATGTTTCAGATTCAAGCATTTCTAGACGTTTAAACACTAGGCGGTATGTTCCGCATGCCTCTGCTGGTGGAATATAATCAGAAGTAATTTTCCGAAGTTCACGTAAAATTGCTCCAGCATGATCGTGCTCTTTTTCAAGCTCCTTAATCTCATTAATCATCGCTTCACGCTCTGCGCCCTCAACTTCATCTAACTTTAACAGCATTGGAAATACAGTTGCTTCTTCTTTAGCTGTATGCTCTAACAACTCTTTCTTTAGCTCATAAAACAATTCATAAACACGAAGCAATTCTGGATGTGAATCACCGTGAACTTTAGCAACCTTCGTCACATAGGGACTAAGCATTGTAAGCTCCTCTTCAAGAGGACGGTGGTATTTCTCAATCACATGCTCAACTAAAGTGTTTGAATCTGTGTTTGTCCAAACTTCCATGTCAATTGGCTCACCAATGCTTTTTGCATAAACATCAGCTAATTCTGCCATTAATGTTTCCATATTTACATTGTATTCTGCTGCTGAATCTTTTAATGGACGATTTCCACCGCAGCAGAAGTCAATTCGATAACGTTTAAAAAGGTCTGCTGATTTTGGAATTTCATTTACAATATCTTTAACTAATGAAGTTTCTGTATATGGCATAGTAGTCATTATGGTTCCTCCTTAATCGGTCCCTTTGTTTCTATTGTTGTTTTTCTTCCTCTTTAGAATAAAGGAAATACTACTTTGTTATGGTGACCTAAATCACATGAAAAGAATGTTTTTATTAACACAAATATAATTAATAACAAATTCCTGAAATGAAAAATTAATCCATTGTGTGATAAACTTCATGTTGAATCATTTTATTAATGCTTATAATGTAATGGCAGTTAGCGAAAAATAAGAATTATTTTTAAACATGGCTTTGTTAAACATGTCTGTTGATTTCCGCTCCAGGTACTCCCTTTCCGCGGGGGAGTCTGGGAGCCTCCTCGGCGCTAAAGCGCCTGTGGGGTCTCCCGCGACACCTTCGCCCGCAGGAGTCTTGTACCTTCCGCTCCAATCAACAGAGTGCTCACAATCCAACTATGTTCTTTAACATAGCCTTAATCATTAGAAAGAAATATGTATACATACTTAGGAGTTGAACTGGATGTTAGATAGACGAAAACCAATTCCAATCGCGGATGCAGTTAAGCAAGTAATGAACTATCAAAAACAAGGACAGGTCGAATACGTGTCGATCTTTGAAAGCCATAATAGATTTTTAGCAGAAGACTTAACTGCAACAAGCGATGTACCTCATTTTGATCGGGCACCCTATGACGGATTTGCGATTCGTTCAATTGACTCAATGGGAGCTGGTCTAGATAATCCTGTTGAATTTGAAATCATTGACCATATTGGAGCTGGCCACGTTTCCGATAAGGAAGTAGGTCCCTTTCAAGCAGTAAGAATTATGACTGGAGCACAGATGCCAAAAGGAACAGATTGTGTCGTCATGCTTGAACTTGCTAAAGACATTGAACGCGATGGAGACAAATACATGTCAATCAAGCGTGTTTATAAAAAAGGGGACAATGTTTCGTTCACAGGTGAGGATGCGAAGAAGGGCGAGGTCCTAGTAAAAAAAGGAACGTTAATTAATCCTGGTATACAAGCAATGCTTGCTACATTTGGGTATGCGCAGGTTCCTGTAGCTAAAAAGCCAGTTGTGGGACTTTTTGCGACAGGTACTGAGCTCCTAGAAGTGGATGAACCGCTTGTTGCTGGAAAGATTCGCAATAGTAATTCCTATATGATCTCTGCTCAAATTGACCGAGCGGGTGCCGAAGTTCTGTACTTCGGAAAGCTTCCAGATGATTTTGACACTTGCTATGAAGCTGTTTCTGGAGCATTGGATAAAGTCGATTTATTAATGACTACTGGCGGTGTATCGGTCGGGGATTTTGATTTTATGCCAGCGATATATGAAAAAATGGGAGCTGAAGTTTTGTTTAACAAAGTAGCAATGCGCCCTGGAAGTGTCACAACTGTTGCGCAATATGCTGGCAAGTTATTATTCGGTTTGTCCGGTAATCCTTCCGCTTGCTATGTCGGGTTTGAATTGTTTGCTCGCCCGATTATTCGAACTATGCTTTGTTCCGACAAACCACATCTTCGTAAAGAAAAAGCGAACCTTGAGGTTGATTTTCCAAAAGCCAATCCATTTACACGATTTGTACGCAGTGCTACGACAATTGAAAATGGCCGCTTAGTTGCTGCACCAAGTGGTTTAGATAAATCTAATATTGTCATGAGCTTAGCTGGTGCGAATTCGTTAATGATTTTACCTGGAGGAACAAGAGGCTACGAGGCAGGAACGGAAGTGGAGGTATTATTGCTTGAAGACACAACCGGAAGCGCGTGGCCTTGGTAAGCAAAAACCATTAATTTTTCAGTTAGTTGGCTATTCGAATAGTGGCAAAACAACCTTTATGACGAAGCTTGTTGAATGTTTAAGCTTGGAGAATAAAAAAGTTGTGACGTTAAAACACCATGGACATGGCGGCCAACCTGAGGTCATTGCTAAAAAGGATTCGAGTCAGCACATTAACGCTGGTGCGCTTGCTTCTCTTGTTGAAGGTGAAGGTCGTATTGTGCTACAGTCTGACAGACTAGCATGGCCATTATCGGAACAACTAGAGCTATTGTCTTTTTTTCAACCAGACTTTATCTTCATTGAAGGGTACAAAAACGAGGATTACCCAAAGGTTATTTTGGTTAAAAATAGCGAGGATTGTGAACTACTTGATACTCTAACCAACCTCGTTGCCGTTTTTTACTGGGACGAAGCATATGAGACACTCCTAAGAAGAAATAATGAACTTCCCCTTTTTCATCTGAGTGATCAAGCGGGATTAAAATGGTTAATGGATTACTTGATTAACAAGCAAAGTAATTGTTAATACAATCAAATTATTACAAAATGAAGGCAATGATTGTGATTGCCTTCATTTTTTTATGATGCTGTGACGAGGTTCACTTATCGAAATTTGCTATTTTCATATAGTTAGGGCAGGAACAATGAAGGAGTGAGAGACATGCAATTATTTTTACCGAAACAGCATGGAGCATGGGCTATGCTGATCATTCCATTTTGGCTCGGTGTTGTTGCATCAGGCTTTTTGTGGCAGCATATTCCATTCTTTTTTGGATGGTTGCTTTTGTATCTTGCCACGTATCCATTACTGTTATTATTTAAAGGGAAGAAAATTCCATTTTATACGAAGTGGACAGTTATCTATATTATTCCTGCGCTACTTTTATTATTTATTGTTCTATTTTCGCGACCGTCTATCATTTATTTTGGACTGGTGATGATTCCGTTTTTCTTTATCAATGCTTATTTTTCAAGTAAAAATAATGATCGAGCCTTTTTAAATGATATTAGTGCGATTCTAGTCTTTTCGATTGCGGGCTTGGCAAGTAGCTATTTTTATAATGGTAGTATTAATGCGGCAACTATCCTAATTTTTATTGCATCGATTCTCTTTTTTATCGGCAGTACGTTTTATGTTAAAACGATGATACGTGAAAAGAAAAATCAGCATTTTAAATGGATATCATGGGGGTATCATGTTCTTGTGCCTATCGTTTGGTTTGTGATGGGGCAATGGATTGTTGGACTAGCCTTTATTCCAAGCTTGGCAAGAGCAGTTTATTTGTACGGAAAGCCGTATTCAGCGAAACAAGTAGGGATATTTGAAATCGTCAACTCAGTCATTTTCTTTATCATCATCGCCATCGCGATTCAATAATTCAATAACCAAAAAAAGAAGCTGACTAGGTTGTCAGCTTCTTTTTTCGGTTAAAATATATTACAAATTTCGATTGGGCAGTTTTCACAATCGATTTCTCTTTTTAAATAGTGGAGATCATGAATCGTAATCTGACCTTTATTGATTGAAATAATTTGATTTTTCTTTAAGTCGCTTAAGAAGCGATTCACGACTTCACGAGAGGTGCCGCAGAAATTTGCAAGTTCCTGATTAGTTAGATTAATATTTAAGAAGAGACCATCCTCTGTTTTCTCACCGTAGCTATTCGCCAGTCGGATTAGGGTCGAATACATAGCTCCTTTTTTCCCATTTAAAATTAGATCACGAAATTTAGTTTGTGTTTTTTGTTGTTGAATGCTCATCCATTTAATGAATTCAAGTGCAAGCTCGTGATTGTTCGTTAATTTCCCCTCGAGGTGTTGCTTGTTTATAACGGCGACTTCACCACTGCTTACAACTTTTCCAGTCATCATATACCTGCGAGAAGGATTAAATAAGGAAACTTCACTAATAATGTCGCCTGGAGAGCACATGCGCAGAGTTAGCTCCCGTCCATCTGGAATGATTTTAGAAACTTGAACATTGCCGCTTTGAATGATAAATAATTCATCAGCAAGAGTGTCTTCTTGGAACAAAAAGGTGCCTTTTTCCATTTTCTTTATAAGATAAATGGATTGAAACATCTCAGTAAGTTCAGTGGACAAATCTGTAATGGTTTGCATAGCATGACCACCTTTTTTAGATGTGTTTATAAATGTTGATTCAACTTTTGGAGCATGTGTAAATTTTATTTTCAAATAACGCGCCATTAAGGAAGATGGTGAATAAATCCTGTGATAATGGAAGTTAATAAGTTTTTACTCTATATCACTATAATTATATTGGAAACTAAGTTAGACAACAATATATTTAAATCTGTGTTCACATAATATTTAAAAAGTTATTGATTTTATTTTGCTAAATTTTTATAATGGTAGAAACGTTTAATTTATAAATATAAATAATTATGTTTAAATATACAGTACACTAGGAGGAGCAAAATGAATGTATCTATCATAGGAACAACAGGATATGGCGGTGGAGAGCTGTTCCGACTATTGTATCATCACCCTATATTCAATATACATTCAGTTCATACAACACGTGAAGAGATTCCGTTAACAAAGGAATTTCCGCATTTGAACGGCATGACTGATATTCAGCTTGAACATATTGATCCGGAAAAAATCGCAAAGCATTCAGATATTGTTTTCATTGCGGCTCCATCTGGAGTATCCAGTAAACTTGTTCCCGATTTTGTTGAAACAGGGATTCAAATCGTTGACCTATCAGGGGACTTACGATTAACTGACCCAGAGCAATATCGTAGCTGGTATAAGCATGAACCAGTTTCACAGTCTTTGCTGGATAAAGCGGTTTATGGATTACCAGAATGGAATAAGTCAAATATTACTAAAGCGAAGCTTTTATCCAATCCTGGCTGTTATCCAACAGCAACACTACTTGGCTTGGCTCCAGTCGTGCAGGAAAATATGATTGATCCCACTTCGATTATTATTGATGCGAAATCGGGTGCATCTGGTGCAGGACGGTCTGCTTCAAAAAGCCTTATTTTCTCAGAAATCAATGAAAATTTGCGGATCTATAAAGTAAATCAGCACCAGCACATACCGGAAATTGAGCAACAGCTGCAACGATGGAATGATTCTGTTGGCCCGATTACCTTTAGCACACATTTATTGCCGATTACTAGGGGGATCATGTCAACAATATATGTCAAGCTAACGAAAGAATACAATACTGAAAGCATTGTTGAATTATACAATGAAATATACAAGAATCAGCCTTTTGTAAAAATTCGGCCGATTGGGAACTTCCCTGAAATTAAAGAAGTGAGTGGGTCAAACTTCTGTCACATAGGTTTACACGTTGACGAGCGAACAGGACGCCTCACCATCGTATCGGTAATTGATAATTTGATCAAAGGCGCAGCCGGTCAGGCAATTCAAAATGCAAATATTATGAACGGACTTGATGAGAGTATGGGATTAGAGTTTATCCCGTTGTTTCCTTAAGGAGGAATAGCAGAATGCAAATTTTATCCGAAGTCGATAAAATCAAAACAGTTGAAAATGGAAGTATCCTTACACCGAAAGGATTTCAAACGGCAGCAGTAGCAGCTGGAATTCGTTACACAAAGCTCGACCTTGGTGTGATTTTCAGTGAAAAGTTAGCGAATAGTGCAGCTGTTTATACAACCAATCTCTTTCAAGCGGCACCAATCAAGGTAACGCAGGAAAGCATTGCAAGTGAAGGCGCTCTCCAAGCTGTTGTGGTTAATAGTGGTTGTGCGAATGCTTGCACAGGAACACAGGGCTACGAGGATGCCTTGAAAATGCGAGCATTAACAGCAGAGAAGCTAGGGATTAAAGACACATATGTAGCAGTTGCATCCACGGGTGTAATTGGTGAATATTTAAATATGGAAAAGGTTGCAGCAGGGCTGGAATTATTGTCGCTTGGAAATGCAAATGAAGATGCAGTAGCATTTCAAACGGCAATTTTAACGACTGATTTAATGATGAAAACATGCTGTTATTCAGCAGAAATAGATGGTAAAACAGTTACAATTGGTGGAACGTCGAAGGGGTCAGGAATGATTCATCCGAATATGGCGACAATGCTAGCCTTCTTAACAACGGATGCAAACATTTCATCAGAGCATTTAGCTGCCGCGTTAAAACAAGTAACAAACCAAAGCTTTAATCAAATTACAGTAGATGGTGACACATCGACGAATGATATGGTACTAGTCATGGCTAATGGAATGGCAGAAAATGAACCATTAACGCCTGATCATCCTGAATGGTTAACCTTTATGGGGCTTTTAGGCAAAAGCTGTGAAAGCTTAGCGAAGCAAATTGCGAAGGATGGAGAAGGTGCTACAAAGCTTGTCGAAGTTGAGGTAAAAGGAGCAGTGAATGACTCCGAGGCTCGTTGGGTAGCAAAACAAATTGTTGGTTCAAACTTGGTCAAAACAGCTATTTATGGAGCAGATGCCAACTGGGGCAGAATTATTGGGGCTATCGGTCAAAGTAATGCGAGCTTAAATCCAGAGACAGTCGATATCGCAATTGGGCCAATTAAAATGCTTGAAAAAAGCGAGCCACAAAAGTTCTCTGAGGAAGAAGCATTAGCTTATCTTAAAGAGGATTTTATCCAAATATTCGTGGATCTTCATTATGGAGACGGACAAGGAAAAGCTTGGGGCTGCGATTTGTCCTATGATTACATTAAAATTAATGCAAGCTACCGCTCGTAGGGGTAAGGAGAGAGAAAAATGAAAATTGTTGTGATTAAATGTGGCGGCAGTGTCTTGGATGAATTGTCATCCGGTTTTTTCACAAGTCTTGATGAACTCCAAAAACAGGGGTATCACCTTGTTTTTGTTCATGGTGGTGGACCAGATATAAATGACATGTTAGCTCTATACAATGTGAAGCCAGAGTTTCGGAATGGTTTGCGGAAAACTGGACTTGATACATTAAAGGTTGTAGAGATGACACTCTCTGGTCAGACAAATCGCAAGCTCGTTTCTATCTTAGAAAATCATCACTTTAACGCGATTGGCATTAATGGCAGCGATGGGAAATTACTAAATGCTACCTTTATTAATCGTGATGAGTTAGGCTTTGTAGGTGAAATTACGAATGTAAAAGTTGATTTACTTAACATATTATTAAAAGAAAACTACATCCAGGTGGTTACACCGATTGGGATTTCAGAAGATGGCGAGAAGTTGAATATTAATGCCGACTATGCGGCCGCAGCCGTTGCTAAGGCTTTAGGAGCTGAGCAATGCTTATTTGTAACAAATGTAGATGGTGTATTGATTGAAGGTTCTTTAGCTTCTTGCTTAACCGAAAATGAAATCAACACATATATTGAAAATGGAGAAATAAGCGGTGGGATGATTCCAAAGGTCCAATCAGCATTAGCGGCAGTGGAAAAAGGAGTCGAGAGTGTCATGATTGTCTCCGGTAAAAATCCATTTTACTCAAATCAAGGATGGTACGGCACGCGCATCTCAAAAAAGGAGCCGATGATAAAATGAGCAATTTATTCCAAACCTATGGTCGTTGGGAAATTGAACCTCACACAGCTAAAGGATGCTGGCTAACCGACGTGAATGGAAAAAAATATTTGGATTTTACTTCCGGTATTGGAGTCTGTAACCTTGGGCATAGACCAGAGTATGTCCAAGAAGCAATTCAGAAGCAATTGAACGAATATTGGCATGTATCAAATTTGTTTACGAACACAAAGCAAGAACAAGCAGCGCAAAAGCTTGCTCAAGCTTCAGGAATGGATCGCGTTTTCTTTGCTAATAGTGGGGCAGAAGCAAATGAAGGAGCCATTAAGCTTGCTAGAAAAGCCACTGGTAGAACGAAAATTATTACATTTGAAAATTCCTTTCACGGCCGCACCTTTGCGACCATGTCAGCGACTGGTCAGGATAAAATAAAAACCGGTTATGGCCCGATGCTCGAAACATTTGTTTATGTACCGTATAACGATATTGAAGCTGTTAAAAATGTGATGGGAGAAGATGTCGCAGCAATCATGCTTGAAATCGTTCAGGGCGAAGGAGGAATTCACGTTGGTGATAAGGAGTTCTTTAAAGGTATTGAAGAACTATGTAAGCAATTTGGAGCTCTCTTAGTAGTCGATGAGATTCAAACTGGAGTTGGGCGTACCGGTAAGCCATATGCATTCCAGCATTTTGATTTACAGCCTGACATTGTTACATCTGCAAAAGGCTTAGGGAGCGGTTTACCAATTGGGGCAGTGATTGGGAAAGAACACCTTGGAATGTTTTTTGGACCAGGTAGTCACGGTTCGACCTTCGGAGGAAATCCGATTTCAATAGCAGCTGCGAATGCGACAATGGAGTTAATATTCAAAGAGGAATTCCTGGAGGCAGTTCAAGAAAAAGGAAACGAATTAATTAATAAATTAAAAGACAGTCTAAAGCCATTTTCATTTGTTGAGGATGTACGAGGTTTAGGGCTTATGATTGGAATCCAATGCAATCAAAATGTTGCTCTATTACTAAGCGAGCTTCGAAATAATGGATTGATTCTCCTGCAAGCAGGCGAAAAAGTCATTCGCTTATTACCGCCATTAACCGTTACTTCAAATGAAATGGACGAGGCGATTGAAATATTAATTACTACTCTAAACAAAATTAACATGAAGAACACGGTTAAAGCATAAAGTGTTAAAAACTTGCCAATCGGCGAGTTTTCTTTACACTTTAAGAAAGCATAAATTTTCAGCAGTGTTGCATAGTCGACGTAGATGAAAATTTTAGAAATTAAGTATAAGTGCAACTACGCCTCTGTCTTCGCCTTTCAGGCTTGTCAGTCGGCGAGTTTTCTTTATAAAATAAAATGTATAAATATGAATTTGTATGATATATTTATACATAAATCTTCGAGGTGTACAAAATGCGCGGATTTGTAAAATTATCAAGTGGGGATGTTTTTGAAGGAAATTGGGTTAATGAAACTTCTATTGATGAGCTATGTGGTGAGGTTGTATTTTATACAGGCATGACAGGGTTTCAGGAAGTGCTAACGGACCCTTCCTATAAAGATCAAATTGTAGTGTTCACGTATCCACTTATCGGAAATTACGGAATTAATGAAGAGGATTTTGAAAGTGAAATGCCTCACGTGGCTGGAGTTATTGTGTATGAAGCAGCTCAAGATGTGTTTCATTATCAGGCCAAATACAGCTTAAAGCAATACCTAGAAAAATGGAATGTCCCGTTATTAGACAATATAGATACTCGAGCAATTGTAAAGAAAATTCGTGATAAAGGATCCATGCCTGCAGTCCTTTCCAAGCATGAACAATCGGACTTAGCGTTTCAACTGAAACCGGATTGTAAAGTGGATGCTGTTACAACGAAAGAAATTAAGAAAGTGGGAACAGGAGAGAACCATATTGTCGTTGTTGATTTTGGTTGCAAGCAGTCAATCATTAATGCCCTTGTGGAACGTGATTGTCATGTTACAGTTGTACCATACGATACAACCTTTGAAAAAATTATCTCTCTAAAACCAGATGGAATTTTATTATCAAATGGACCTGGAGATCCAAAAGCCATTTCTGCTGAATTATCGAAAATAAAGAAACTAGTATCAAAGCTTCCGACATTAGGGATTTGCTTAGGACATCAATTAACGGCACTGGCACTTGGTGCAAATACAACGAAGCTTGCCTTTGGACATCGTGGGGCAAACCATCCAGTAAGTGACCTCGTCACAAATCAAGTGTTTATGTCATCACAAAATCATAGTTATGTGGTTGATAATGATAGCTTATTCGGAACAGGTTTATCGACTCGTTTTTATAATCTACATGACCAATCGGTTGAAGGAATGGTTCATGATACGCTTCCGTTAAGAACGGTGCAATTCCACCCTGAAGCAAACCCGGGACCAAGTGACAGTCAATACATCTTTGATGAATTTATCGAATTAGTAAAAGCCAATAATGGGAGAGTTGCAACTTATGCCTAAAGACACGACTATCAAATCTATTCTCGTAATCGGATCTGGTCCAATTGTTATTGGTCAGGCAGCAGAATTTGATTATGCGGGGACACAAGCTTGTATGGCCCTTAAAGAAGAAGGCTATCGAGTGATTCTCGTCAATAATAATCCAGCTACGATTATGACCGATGAATTTTGCGCAGATTCGGTTTATTTTGAACCGCTTACGGTTGAAAGCTTGGAAAAAATCATTGCGAAAGAACGTCCCGACGGAATGCTCGCAACGATTGGCGGCCAAGTTGGCTTAAATCTAGCCTTCAGTTTAAGTGAAGCAGGCATTATTGAAAAATACGGAGTAAAGCTTCTGGGAACCTCGATTGACTCGATTAAAAAAGGGGAAGACCGTGAAGCGTTCCGTGCTCTCATGAACGAATTGGGGGAGCCAGTTCCTGAAAGTATCATTGTTCATACAAAAGAAGAGGCCGTTCAATTTGCTGAGAAAATCGGCTTTCCAATCATTATTCGCCCTGCCTATACACTTGGTGGAACAGGAGGCGGAATTGCCAACAATTTCGAAGAGTTAATCGGGCTAGTAACAAGTGGACTATCGGAAAGTGCGATTAACCAGTGTTTAATCGAAAAGAGCATTGCCGGCTTTAAGGAAGTAGAGTACGAAGTAATGCGTGACTCGATGAACACTTGTATTACTGTTTGTAATATGGAAAATATCGATCCAGTTGGAATCCACACAGGAGATTCCATTGTTGTCGCACCATCGCAAACATTAACCGATGACGAATATCAAATGCTTCGTTCTGCCTCCATTAATATTATTTCTGCGTTAGAAATCGTTGGGGGGTGTAATATCCAATTTGCACTGGATCCATACAGTAAGCAGTATTATTTAATTGAAGTTAATCCAAGGGTAAGCCGTTCATCTGCTTTAGCTTCAAAAGCAACCGGGTATCCAATTGCCAGAATGGCAGCAAAATTAGCTGTAGGCTACCAGTTATCAGAACTAATTAATCCCGTTACGGGTGAAACATTTGCCAGCTTTGAACCTGCACTTGATTATGTAGTAGTGAAATTCCCAAAATGGGCATTTGATAAATTTCCACAGGTTAACCGTAAGCTAGGCACGCAAATGAAAGCGACAGGCGAAGTAATGGGCATTGACAGAAGTCTTGAGCGTTCTCTATTCAAAGCGATTCATTCTTTAGAAATCGATAACAACGATTTAATGCTTCCGGTTTTAGCTGAAAAATCAATCGATGATTTAAAGAGTATGGTAAAGGGGCAAACAGATGAACGACTTTTTGTCTTATTTGAATTACTCCGTCGTGGAACCGATGTACATGAACTTCATGTCGAAACAAAAATTGATTTATTTTATTTAACACGCTTCAAAAAACTAATCGATTTAGAAACAGAAATTTCTAATTCCAATTATAATAATGTTTCGAAAGAAGCCCTTCAGCGATATAAGGTAAAAGGCTTCAGTGATTCCTTCTTAGCAAGCCAATGGGGAATGTCTGAGCAAGAGTTACGTACATTTAGAAAGGATTTTGGTGTAAATCCAGCCTATAAAATGGTCGATACCTGTGCCGCAGAATTCCATTCAGTATCCAATTATTACTACTCAAGCTATAGCGGAGAGAATGAACAAATTCCTTCCGAAAAGCAAAAGGTATTAATTATCGGAAGTGGACCGATACGCATTGGGCAAGGGATTGAATTTGATTATTGTTCTGTCCACGGTGTATTAGCATTGAAGGATGAAAACGTCGAAACGATTATGATTAACAATAATCCTGAAACCGTATCGACTGATTTTGCTACAGCCGATAAGCTTTATTTTGAACCACTGACGATTGAATCTGTCTTAAATGTAATGGAAGCAGAGGATATTACGGATGTAATTGTTCAATTAGGTGGGCAAACAGCCTTGAATTTAGCGAACGAACTTGAGGAATTTGGTGTAAACCTACTCGGCACTAGCTCGGAAATGATCGATTTACTTGAAGACCGTGAACGCTTCTATCAACTGCTTGATGAGTTGGAAATTCCACGTGTACGTGGCGACATTGCCAACAATGAAATTGAATTGCAAGCATGTGTCGAGAGCTTAGGCTTCCCAATTTTACTAAGACCATCATATGTAATCGGTGGGAAAGGAATGGAAGTCCTAAACAATCAACAGGAATTGGATAAGACATTAGCAAGCGGAACAGTAAATTACCCAATACTTGTCGATCAGTATATTTATGCGAAGGAAGCAGAACTAGATTTAGCTGCAGATGGCGTGAATATCTTAGTGCCAACAATTGTTGAGCATATTGAAAAAACGGGTGTTCATTCGGGTGACAGTATGTCGATTTTACCAGCACAAAGTTTTTCTGCTGAAACAGAAAATGTAATGCTATCTTATGCTGAAAAGATTGTTAAAAAACTTCAATATAAAGGTTTAATGAATATTCAATTTATTGTTGAAGCTGATCGTGTGTTAGTATTAGAAGTGAATCCACGAGCAAGCCGAACTGTACCGATTGTTAGCAAGGTGACAGGAAAACCGTTGGTACAAATTGCGACAAAAATATTGCTCGGGAAATTAACCTTAACCGACCAATCAGCAGCAAACAAACCCGTATCCTTACCTTTTATTACAATCAAGTACCCTGTGTTTTCGAATTATGCTCTTCACGGCTTAGACGCGAAGGTAGGACCAGAAATGAAATCAACAGGTGAGGGAATAAGCATCGCACAAACCTATGATGAAGCATTAGCAAAATGGCTTCATGCTACAGTGAAAAAATCAATAAAAGGAGGGGAATTAGTCTGCAGCAGCAAAGATGATGTAGCAGAACTTAAACCTCTTGCTGAAAAATCGAACATTAAAATTGTGCAAACAGAGTTGTTTGATGAAAAATTAACAGACAAAAATACGATCGGTTTATTTACTACTCAAAAATATGATGTAGATAGTCAAGCTAGACAAAAAGCAACGCGTAATCGAATTCCGGTCTTTACAGAGAAAGAAACAGCCAAAGCGTTTTTAACCGCAATTGCCGTCCCAAGCTGGAATGTGCAATGTATTGGCTATTGGCACCAAACCATAAATAAGGACGTGACTGTAGGATGATTCAAACAGATGTATTCGATACCCAATTAACAGGAAAAGATTTATTGACTTTAAAGGATCTTTCATCAAAAACGATTCAAGTATTAGTAGAAAGAGCCATCAAACTTAAGCAAGAAAAGCTGGCTGGCTCCGACCATGGCAAACCACTTGCTGGGAAGATCCTTGGGATGATTTTTGAAAAATCGTCAACGAGAACGAGAGTATCATTTGAGGCTGGTATGCTGCAGCTCGGCGGGCAAGCCATTGTCATGAACAGCAAGGATTTGCAAATTGGCAGAGGAGAGCCTATTTCAGATACAGCGAAAGTGTTATCCCATTATGTTGATGGAATTATGATTCGTACCTTTTCGCATTCAATTATTGAAGAATTAGCAGAGCATGCTTCTATTCCTGTCATTAATGGATTAACGGATCTCTATCATCCATGTCAGGCTTTAGCTGATTTACAAACAATCTATGAGCAAAAAGGGACGTTCGCAGGCTTAAAGGTTGCCTATATCGGAGATGGAAACAATGTCGCTCATTCCTTAATGATCGCTTGTGCCAAAGTAGGAATGGATATTTCCGTTGCTACCCCAAAAGGCTATGAGCCTGACGCTGGTGTTACGGAAGCTGTGCTTGGCTATGCAGCGGAGAGCGGTGCAAAAGTAGTGATTACCAATGATCCTGTAGAAGGAATTGTTGGTGCAGATGTCGTTTATGCAGATGTTTGGACAAGTATGGGACAGGAAGCAGAAAATGAAATACGACTAAAAGCATTTGAAGGTTTCCAGATTAATGATACATTGGTGGCTAATGCAAAGTCTGATTACATTTTCTTACATTGCTTACCAGCTCATCGAGAAGAAGAAGTAACTTCAAGCGTCATTGATGGACCAAATTCAGTCGTGTTCGAACAAGCCGGCAACCGACTACACGCCCAAAAAGCATTATTAGTCGAAATTATGAAGGGTTAATTCGAAAATAGGAAGCCAAATCGCTTATGGTGATTTGGCTTTTTTATCTAAGTTAAAGAACATTGTTATTTTTTGAGCACTCGTTGATTGGAGCAGAAGGTGCGAGACTCCTGCGGGAGCAGCGGGACAGGTGAGACCCCACAGGCGTTGCGCGCCGAGGAGGCTCACCGCCCGCCCCGCGGAAAGCGAGCACCTGGAGCGGAAATCAACAGACAAGTTTATACAGAAAAATAATGTTTAGATAAAAACTTCAGGTCATGTTCATTTTATCTTAGGAGATAATAGCTAATGAACCATGAACACAAGGAGGTAAGCACAATGGGTCAAAATCGACAATTTAAACCGGGCCAAAAAGCTCCAAACAACGGTATATATATTGAAATTGGAGATACTGGCAGTACGGTTAACAACCCAAAGAGAGTAAGATTGAAGGCAGGCGACAAGTTCCCAGAAAACTCTAACGATGATCGGATCTGGTCATACCAAAGAAGACCTTAATAAAAGAGAAACAATAAGAGCCATCCAGTAGCGGATGGCTTTATTTTTATAAAAAAAAAGCATATAATATACATAAAGGTCAATAAAGGTCAAAGTGTAAGGAGGAACTAAAATGGATTTTAATAAAATGACAGAGCGGCTTCAGACTGCGTTACTGTCAGCACAGTCCATTGCCCGTGACAATGAACATCAAGAAATAGATGATCTTCATTTGTTTTTGGCCATTCTCAACACAGAAGACAATCTAGTCGCAAGTGTACTAGAAAAAATACAGATTTCATCAAAAACATTTCAACAAGAACTTACAAAAGCACTCAATAAAAAACCGAGAGTGACTGGCTCGGGTAGTGGGCAAGCCAATTTGTATATCTCGGCCAACCTCCAAAGAGTCATGACTGAAGCAGAAAAAGAAATGAAACAATTTACCGATGATTATGTATCAATCGAGCACGTCCTTCTCGGTGTATATGATGCAAAATCTGAGGTAGGAAAAATTTTATTGAAGCTTGCTATTACAAAGGAAATGCTGCTAACAGCAATTAAAGAAATTAGGGGGAATCAAAGGGTGACTTCGCAAAATCCAGAAGCAACCTATGATGCATTAAAAAAATACGGCAGAGACTTGGTTGCTGAAGTAAAAACAGGAAAAATCGATCCGGTGATTGGACGGGATAGTGAAATCCGCCATGTGATTCGAATTTTATCCCGAAAAACAAAAAACAATCCGGTCTTAATTGGTGAACCAGGTGTTGGGAAAACAGCAATCGTTGAGGGTTTAGCACAACGAATTGTTCGGAAGGATGTCCCAGAGGGTTTGAAGGATAAAACAATCTTTGCCCTTGATATGAGTTCCTTGATAGCTGGGGCAAAATTCCGTGGAGAATTTGAAGAGCGCTTAAAGGCTGTTTTGAATGAAGTGAAAAAAAGTGAAGGAAGAATTCTTCTCTTTATTGATGAACTGCATACAATCGTAGGTGCTGGAAAAACAGAGGGAGCAATGGATGCAGGCAATATGCTAAAACCAATGTTGGCTCGTGGCGAGCTTCATTGTATTGGGGCGACGACATTAGATGAACATCGAAAATATATTGAAAAGGATCCGGCATTAGAAAGACGATTCCAGCAGGTGCTAGTACAAGAACCTGATGTGGAAACGACCATCTCCATTTTACGTGGTCTTAAAGAACGGTTTGAAATTCATCATGGAGTCAATATCCATGATCGAGCTTTAGTCGCAGCGTCTACCCTTTCAGACCGATATATTACGGACCGTTTCCTTCCAGATAAAGCAATCGACCTAGTGGATGAAGCCTGTGCCATGATTAGAACAGAAATTGATTCGATGCCAACTGAAATTGATGAAGTGGTCCGCAGGGTGATGCAGCTAGAAATCGAAGAGGCTGCATTACAAAAAGAAAAAGACACACAAAGTCAAACCCGACTGGAAACTTTAAAAAAAGAACTGGCTGAACTAAAAGATAAAGCAAATAGTATGAAGGCACAATGGCAAAGTGAAAAGGATGGCATTCAAAAAGTTAGTGACCAACGTGCAGTGCTTGAAAAGCTTCGTAGAGAACTGGAGGATGCCGAAAACAATTATGATTTAAATAAAGCATCGGAATTACGATATGGAAAAATTCCACAAGCAGAAAAAGAGCTTAAGCAGCTTGAGCAGATGGTTAGTGAGCATCAAGGAACAAAGCTTTTACGTGAAGAGGTAACCGAGGAAGAGATTGCTGCAATTGTTGCGCGCTGGACAGGCATTCCAATAACCAAACTGGTCGAGGGAGAGCGTGAAAAGCTTTTAAGACTTGAAAGTATTTTGCATGAGCGAGTAATCGGTCAGGATGAGGCCATTGAACTTGTTGCAGATGCTGTATTAAGAGCACGCGCTGGAATCAAGGACCCGAATCGTCCGATTGGATCGTTTATATTCCTTGGACCAACCAGGTGTCGGAAAAACGGAGTTAGCAAAAACATTAGCACAAGCCCTGTTTGACAGTGAAGAACAGATGATTCGCATCGATATGTCAGAGTACATGGAAAAGCATGCAGTATCTCGGTTAATTGGAGCACCTCCCGGATATGTTGGTTATGAAGAAGGAGGTCAATTAACAGAGGCTGTTCGCCGCAAGCCCTATTCAGTCATTCTGTTAGACGAAATTGAAAAAGCTCATCCAGAGGTATTTAATATTCTTCTTCAAATGCTCGATGATGGTAGAATTACAGATGCACAAGGTCGGACAGTTGATTTTAAAAATACTGTTATCATCATGACCAGCAATCTGGGTTCGCACTTGCTGATCGAGGATGCACAAGCAAACGGAGATATTTCCGAGCCAACAAGGGAAAAGGTAATGGGATCACTTCGCAACCATTTCCGTCCAGAGTTTCTCAATCGTGTCGACGAAGTATTGCTCTTTAAACCGCTGGGGTTAAGGGAAATCAAGGGGATTGTGGTCAAAATGCTGGCTGAGCTTCAAAAGCGGTTATCTGACCAACAAATTTTGTTGACGATGAGTGATGAGGCTAGAACCTTTATTGCAGAAAACGGCTTTGATCCAGTGTATGGAGCTCGACCATTAAAGCGATTCATTCAGCGAGAAGTTGAAACAAAACTTGCAAAGCTGATTATTGCTGGAAAAATTGCTCCAGAGCAAGAAGTGCAAATTGTTTTAAAGGACGGTTCACTTTCAATTGAACTGTAGCTAAACAAAAAGAAGCTGACTCAGGTTATAGGAGTCAGCTTCTTTTTTCGTTGAATTTATTTGAGTCAGGTTCAAATTAAGTCAACTTCATCATAAAATAAAAGTATTCATTAATGCTTTTCAACTGGATCATTTGGAATGATCGCTGGAATAATATAAAGTAAAACAGCTACAGGAATAGTTAAAATGGCTCCTGTATTAAAATCAAATTCAGTCCCAATCATGGAGCTACCAACGTACACTACCATTTGGATTAGAATGAAGGTCCAGAATAAAGTCCAAAAGTATTTCACCAAAATCACCTCTTACTGTATGTATTCCTCATCTCATCTTACCATAACAATCCAGTAGAATAAAAGTAATTTTAATTTTTCTGTAAAATCAAAATTTTAACAAAAATTTATATAGGCAAACCTCCCTTTCAATTTTTGTGAACTTTCATACATTATTATGAATATTTTTTAAAGGGGTAATTCTATGGAGAACCGAAACTTTCAATTGGATACCGAATGGAATGTTGTTCACTATCCCCACCAGCCTACTGGTTTCGGTATCCTAATTATTGGAGATGAGCGAAATTTTGTTGATAAAGAACAAAGCTTTTGGACGCAAAATGAGGGAAGATTGCAGCTCATTCATCATTTTAAAAAATCAGGCTACACCACGTTTTATTCGAACCTCTATGGGAAGAATTGGGGTTGTGATAAATCAGTAAAATTAGCAAAGCAGCTTTATTATTATATGCTTCGCAACGAAATTTTAAATGATAAAATTCATATATTAGCGGAGGGAATGGGGGCGCTGGTTGCGCTGAAGCTTTTAAAAGAAATGAAACATAATATCCGTTCCATCGTGCTACTTAATCCAATATACTCTTTGAAAAGTCAGTTAGATCATGAGAAGGAACATAAGTTTTTTTATAAGAAGCTTGTAAAAGAAATTGCGGCAGCATACGAAGTTGATCCGAAACAGGTGGAAGAGATCGTGCAAGAAGTCGACGCTCTCCCAGAGTTGCCATCGGATATTCCGATCAAGGTCATTCACATTCTAAATGGCGCACGCTCATATAAACAGTCGGGTATTTCCAATCAAATAGCCGCCCGTTTAGAAAATGTTGGGACGATTATTTCAGTGTGCTACATTCTGCCAGAGAAGGTACCGAAGCTAAATCAATACACGATTAATTTCTTTAAAAAGTATGAAAATATTTTATAAATATGAAATAGCACTAATTGTTACTTCCTGAGCATAGGATACTAAGAAGATTGCTCGGGAGGAATGGTAATGGACAAGATCATTATCGTTGGTGGCTATGAATTTTTAGGTTTTTCGCTTTGTACGGCATTTTTAAACAAAGGGAATTCTGTTGATTGTATTCATTTTGATAACATCCACGATGCTTTTTATGAGGAAAAACGCTTTTCGGTCGGCAGGAATGCGAACTTCTTGGAATTATCCATAGCTACATGGTCAAAATCAGAGCTCGAAAGCAATGAAAATACTGTTGTGATGATCTCCTTTTATGATTTATTTTATAAAAAGGATTCAGCTGAGCTTCTGGAGCAATTTGAAATGGAATGGCAAAATATTTTGCAATCCGACAGACTAAATCGCTCCTTGCTCGTCTTTCTGTTCCCGCTTCAGATAATCGAAAAAGGAGTAAAATGGGATGACACATTTCGTTCAATTGCCAATAGTGTTGCCAAAGGTACTAAGGAGAAAAACATTTCATTTCAAGCTGTGTACTTACCAACCTTATATGGACCTTGGCAGCCGATGGAATTTTTATTCCAACAAGCATTATTAACTGAGGTGAAAAAAGAGAAGGATATTGAAGTTAACACGAAGGAATGGGTTAAGGATGCTATTTATATTGACGATGCAGTGAATGAAATTGTATGCCTCATCGATGAGGAGAAATTAGATACACCGTGCTTGCTGAAAAGCAGTAAACGCGAGCAATGGAAAAACTGTGCGAACTTTCTTGGTATTAGTCCTGAGCTCTATCATAATATAGAAAATGCTATAATTAGTGAATCAGATTTCCGGATTATAGTTATTAAGGATTCGATTGGAGTGGAGCAGGGATTGAACCTGCAGAAGCAGCATTTACTCAGAATATTATCAGGGGTTTAAAGAGAACAGAATAAGCGTAAGCGAAGAATGATGTGTCTCGCTTACGCTTTTATTTTTGTGCAAAGCTTAACAAACAAATGTTGTAGAAATAATCTCATAGTAACTCGCTTGCGGTTTTACTAAGTAAAAATTCTTTTCAACTTAGATTCATAGCGTTAGAATGAATTAAAGAGATTGAAAGCATTTCCAGAATAATATCGTTGCTATCAATGGATGAAAAAAGGAGTTGCCATTTATCTTGAAGCATCTTGGAATATTTCTTTTATTACTCTTCCTGCTAGCTGGATGTGGGCAGCAAGAAGGAACTGGTAAGCTATCAAAGGTAGGATTACTTGTTCCTGAAACAGTAAATGATCAAGTGTGGGGTACAAAGGGTTATAACGGAATGTTAAAGATTCAATCAAAATTTAATGCGGAGGTCTATTATAGAGAAGGGATGAATTCCCTGGAACTTGTTAAGCAAGCTGTGAAGGAATTTGATCAAAAAGGAATTAATTTGGTCTTTGGGCATGGAAATGAGTATGCGGCTTTTTTTAATGAAGTGGCTGATGACTATCCCAATATCCATTTTGTCAGCTTTAACGGGGATGCTGAACGGAAGAATACGACGAGTTTAAATTTTGATGGTTATGCAATGGGTTTTTTTGGCGGGATGGTAGCAGGACATATGACGAAAACTAATCAGGTGGGCGTCATTGCTGCCTATGAGTGGCAGCCGGAGGTGAAGGGTTTCTATGATGGAGCCCTCTATGAAAATAAAAACGTGAACGTATCAATTAACTATGTTGGCCATTGGGACGATGATGTTAAGGCCATTTCATTCTTAGATTCCATGCTTGCCAAAAGAGCAGATATCATTTATCCCGCAGGTGACGGCTATAATGTTCCGGTTATTGAAAAAATAAAAGAAAACAATAAATATGCAATTGGTTTTGTCTCAGATCAATCAGATTTAGGCGAATCTACGGTTTTGACTAGTACGGTGCAGCATGTTGACACGTTATATGAATTGGTCGCACAGCAATATGTTGACGGAAAGCTAAAGTCTGGCAATTACTCGTACGATTTCCAAGATAATGTCATCAGTTTAGGTAAATTTAGTCCACTTGTTGATAAACCTTTTATTTCAAAGTTAAATGGTGATATTCAATCTTATAAAGAAACGGGCAAACTGCCAAACAATTAAAAAAATCCATCAGTGAGGAGGGAAGTCCACTTTACTGATGGATTTTTGCTTTCTTTACGATAAGCCTTCAAAAAGCTAGGGTTATTTCTTATTTATAAATTTCATTATATAGGGGCTGATTTGATGGTAAAGTGGTTTCAGCTGCTGTGCGGTTTGCATGAATAAATCAATGTTTTCATAAAGGAGATTAACATCTACACCGTTCAAGTACTTTTCTAAGCTCGCTGGTAACGGAAGGCTTTGGTTTGATTGGTTCGAAGTTTGTGATTGATTTTTTTTACCAAACATTAGCTGTGAAAAAGGGTCTTCCTGGTGACGATCCTTTTGAAATAACTTGTTGTTAATCAAATCATCCATACCTCCTTTTTTATGGTTTTATTGAATATGATATGTCCAGTAATCTATTTGGTATGGTTAAATGGCAGTGATGAAAAAGCCCGTTTCACTACCTGAATCAAACAAGGTCCAACTACAAAAAATAGTTGCAAAAAGTTTATTTTTTGATAAAATTAGCACCAAGTCATAATAATTGATAATAAAATATACTATAAAATAACACGACATATTAATATAGAATAAAAGGGGTTGTTTCCATGAACGCTGGGATTAAAGGAATAGGTCGGTACTTGCCTGAGAGGATTGTAACGAACCAGGAGCTTGAACAAAAAATGGATACAACAGATGAGTGGATTCGCACAAGGACAGGAATTGAGGAGCGAAGAATCGCTGATGATTCAATGAATACATCAGATATGGCTTACGAAGCGGCACGAAATGCGATCGATAATGCTGGTATTTCGCCAGAGGAAATTGATTTAATTCTCGTTGCAACCGTTACACCTGATCAGCCATTTCCAACAGTTTCCTGTATCCTCCAGGACCGATTAGGGGCAAAAAAAGCCGCAGCTATGGACCTTAGTGCGGCATGTGCTGGATTTATGTACGGAATGGTCACTGCGAAGCAATTTATTGAGAGCGGAACATATAAGCATATATTAGTAGTAGGTGTAGAAAAATTATCGAAAATCACTGATTGGAATGATCGCAACACTGCTGTATTATTTGGAGACGGTGCTGGTGCGGTTGTTCTTGGTCCTGTTTCAGAAGGAAGAGGAATACTTTCATTCGAGCTTGGTGCTGATGGCACAGGTGGAAAACATTTATATCAGGATGAATTTATCATCATGAATGGACGTGAAGTTTTCAAATTTGCCGTTCGTCAAATGGGCGAAAGTGCAGTGAATGTGTTAGAGAAAGCGGGTCTTTCAAAAAGCGATGTAGACATGCTTATCCCACATCAAGCAAACATTCGAATTATGGAAGCATCAAGACAGCGGTTAGAGCTGCCAGAGGAAAAAATGTCCAAAACAGTTCATAAGTATGGGAACACTTCCGCCGCTTCAATTCCTATATCAATTGTAGAAGAGTTAGAAGCAGGGAAGATTAAAGATGATGATTTAATCGTTATGGTTGGCTTTGGTGGAGGTTTAACCTGGGGCGCCATTGCATTACGTTGGGGTAAATAAACGAAATAAATAGGTAATCATTCAACTTTATACTTAAAAGGAGTTGCTACAACAATGGAAAAACGAAGGGTTGTCGTCACAGGCGTTGGTGCCGTTACACCACTTGGAAATGACGTAGAAACGACATGGAAAAACCTAATTGCTGGTGTTTCAGGAGTTGGTCCGTTAACAAGATTAAATGCCGATGAGTATCCAGCTAAGGTGGCAGCAGAATTAAAGGATTTTAACATAGAGTCATATATCGAAAAGAAAGATGCAAGAAAAATGGATCGCTTTACCCATTATGCTATTGCTGCTGCAACGATGGCAGTAAAGGATGCTGCACTTGAAATCAATGACGAAAACGCACCACGTGTTGGTGTCTGGATTGGTTCAGGAATCGGAGGAATGGAAACATTCGAAAATCAATTTGAAACGTTCCTAAATCGAGGCTACAAACGCGTCAGTCCATTTTTCGTACCAATGATTATTCCTGACATGGCAGCAGGACAGGTTTCAATCATGCTTGGTGCTAAAGGAATTAATTCCTGTACTGTAACGGCTTGTGCTACTGGAACAAACTCAATTGGTGATGCATTTAAAGTAATTCAGCGCGGTGATGCAGATGTAATGGTAACAGGTGGTGCTGAGGCGCCAATTACAAGAATGTCTGTTGCAGGTTTTTGTGCCAATACTGCCCTTTCTACAAATCCTGATCCACAAACAGCTAGCCGTCCATTCGATGCCAATCGAGATGGCTTCGTTATTGGAGAAGGAGCAGGAATCGTAATCCTAGAAGAGCTTGAGCATGCATTAGCACGTGGAGCTAACATTTACGCTGAAATCATCGGATATGGTGCAACAGGAGATGCGTATCACGTAACCGCTCCAGCACCTGGCGGTGAAGGTGGGGCACGTGCAATGAAGCAGGCATTAGTTGATGGTGGACTTACACCTGAAGACGTTGATTACATCAATGCTCATGGCACGAGCACTGGCTATAATGATAAATACGAAACCGCTGCGATCAAAGAGGTATTCGGTGAGTATGCATACAAGGTAGCAGTGAGTTCAACAAAGTCAATGACTGGACACTTGCTAGGTGCAGCGGGTGGAATTGAAGCAATTTTCTCAGTCCTTGCTATTAAAGATGGTGTGATTCCGCCAACAATGAATTTGGAAACTCCAGATCCAGAATGTGATCTTGATTATGTGCCAAATCAGGCTCGTCAAAAAGAAATTACAACCGTCATCAGCAACTCACTAGGCTTTGGTGGACACAATGCAACAATAGCCTTTAAAAAATATCAAGCATAATTTTTGAACAATAAGCAGCAGACTGGCGAATGAATAGATTCGTTAGTCTGCTTTTTATTTTGTCACCGCGTATCTGTTGCTAACATACACTTCAGTAAAAACATGTATGGGAGTGATGAAAATGGGGTAATAAACACTAAAAATTGGTTGGATCAGCACTTTTTTGATCCAAGTGAAATATTCAAATTGCTATTATCCGAAAAATCAGCTGACATATACCAAGCCGAAGTTAAACAAGTACGGCAATCTGAGCACAAAAAGAAATCTAAAAAGGTCCCCAATCCACTGCATTTTTACAAGTACCTCCAAAGGTTTGGAATGTACAGCCCGTCACGACAGAGCCATCAAATCTATAATGAACTCAAAAAAAAAGATGTTTGGAGCACAGTGCAACAAAGCTTCACAAAATACAAACAAAAATGGAATGGGCCTGATATTCCGATTTATATATTTCCGTTCTCTAATCAATCAAGTTTATTCGCACGACCTTCAAATAAAAAATCAGGCGTTTCTTTTCATGATAAGCTGTTTTTGTTCTTAACACCTAACCTCAACGAAACAGAAATCGAAGCACTTCTCGTCCATGAGTACCATCATGTTTGTCGATTGAACCATATCGATAAAACCATAGAGGAGTATACATTACTAGATTCAATTATCCTTGAAGGACTTGCGGAAGCTATGGTCGAAGAAAACTGCGGGAAACATTGCTTAGCAACTTGGTGTAGTCAATACTCAGACAATCAACTCCAACAATACTGGAAAAAATACTTAAAAAATAACCTTGCTCTAAAAAAAGATCAACCTCAGCATGAACATTTATTGTTCGGAGGACGTGGTGTTCCAAACATGCTTGGTTATGCAGTAGGGTACCAAATCGTTCAAACATATAAGAAAACAAATTACCTAACAGACAGTGAATCATTCACAATTGATGCACATGACTTCTTATATGGTAAGTTTTCTGAGGGTGATAATGCGACAGACAACGATTAGGCTATAAATGCTTGTCTCTTTTTTTACATGAAACTCCATTTTAAATCATATATTTGTAAAAATTGGACAAGTCCGGAGGTAAGATACCTTGGCCTTATTTGAAAAAACGGATGAGTATATTACGGAAAAGGATGTTTTGTTTCGCGCATTGATGGTATTGATTGGTTTTGGAATTGCGGTATCAGGTGGGACTACTTCGATTATGTATTTGAATTTATTGCCAATTGGCTACAACTTTACGGAGTATCTCGGCTTTATTTCCCATAGACTTGAATGTTATCTTTTTCCGATTGGTCTTTTTATCATTTGGATTAGTATTTATTTTCCCGCTGAAATAGGTGCTAAACGTTAGAAAATAAGGAATAAATTAACTGTAGCCTGCCCATACTGATTGAAAACAACAGTATCTTGAAGTGAGGGGTAAATTTCATGTTGTATCTTCATGATGTATGGGTGAACTGGTTTGAAGGGGAAGAAAACGGCTATAATATTTGTCATTTCCATGAGTGGCGCAAGGATGATGCAGTCGAGCTACTTGATCAAGTTCCATTGTTAAAAATTGATCCTGTTCTTTTTCATTACATTGAAAATGACTTGGCTGACCTTCCACAGCAGCTTTTAGCAGATGTATATCAAAAGGCATTTTTACGAAAAAATCATGAGCGAATTCAACTAGAGCATTGTTTTGTGATTACGGATGGTATAGGAATTTTGGCAGTGGATACGATGGGCTATTCCATTCCAATTAGAAAAAGCAGATTGATACCAAGACAAGAGCAATTAGTATATGAAATGATTGAATCCCATGATGTCATTCCATATTCATTCACGAAAAAAGAGAGTAACAAGGAATTTCATATTTTATCGCCAGATCCTGATTTAATGAGAGGATTAACTCGAAAGGAACGCCAATTAAAGCAATTGCTTTTCATGGCGTTGGATCATCTATATTCATCAAAGAATGTTGCAGAAATTAGGTATTGGTTTACTGAGTGGAAGCCGGAGCTTTATGCAGATATTCAACTGCTTGAGTTCAATGAAGCGTGGGAACAGCTTTATGAGGAAACAAAATACGGATGGTCATCAAAACACCATAAATTTTGTGAAAACATCATAAAAGGGCAACCGTTTTTCGAGAAATTATGGGAAATGGAGCATGGTCCAAAAGTAAATTGAGGAGCTGTCAGTGCAGCTCCTCAATTTTTTATGCCTTACAACAGAAATGGCTTGTCCAATTATCTTTTCTTTCTTCCAAGGCCCATTGCATTTTCCATTTTCTTTAGCATTTTATTTGCTACGAAATTGGCTTTCTCAGCTCCACGATCTAGGATATCGTCTAACTCGGACGATTCCATTAATTCACGATATTTTTGTTGGATTGGCTCAAGCTCGCGAACGACAACCTGAGCTAAATCAGCTTTAAAGTCACCATATCCTTTACCTTCGTATGCTTCTTCTATTTCTGTAATGGAGCGGTTTGTAAAAATGGAATAGATCGATAATAGATTCGATAAACCTGGTTTATTCTCTTTATCGTATTTTACAATTCCTTCAGAATCGGTTACAGCGCTCTTGATTTTCTTTTCGATTTGCTTTGGATCATCAAGTAATGTAATGGTTGCTTTCGTGTTTGGATCCGATTTACTCATCTTTTTTGTTGGCTCTTGTAATGACATGATTCTTGCGCCAACCTGTGGCAAACGAATTTCTGGAATGGTGAAAATGTTGTTGTATTTATTATTAAATCGTTCAGCTAAATCTCTTGTTAACTCGATGTGTTGCTTTTGATCTTCACCAACAGGAACGAGATCAGAGCTATAAAGAAGAATATCTGCGACCATCAGTGGTGGGTATGTAAGTAATGCAGCCGATACCGCGTCTTTCCCAGCTGATTTATCCTTAAATTGTGTCATTCTTTCTAACTCACCGATATAGGAGATACATTGCATCATCCAACCAGCCTGAGCATGAGCGGGAACCTCTGATTGGATAAATAGCGTTGCTTTCTCGGGATCGATGCCACATGCAATATATAGAGCAGCTAAGCTTCGAATGTTCTTTCTTAGCTCTAATCGATCCTGTGGAACGGTTATGGCGTGTTGGTCTACGATACAGAAGTAACAATTGTATTCATTTTGGAGCTCAACGAATTGCTTCATCGCACCAATATAGTTGCCAAGCGTAATTGTTCCACTCGGTTGGATTCCTGAAAAAATTGTTTTCATCGTGTGTTTCCTCCTTTTAAACATGGCTGTGTTAAAGAATGGTGTTGAATTTTAAGCAATCAGTTGATGGGAGCACCTGCAGCGGAAATCAACAAACAAATTTAACAAAGCCTTAAACATAAAAGACCAACCATCCTTTTTTGAATAAGGACGATTGGTCCAATTTTTTACCAGCCGACTATTCAATACACATCATACTAAAATTATAACAATTTTTTTAAAAAAATCAAAAAAGGTATAGACAAATTTTATCATAGATTTTTGGTCGAAAAACATAAAAAAACACAAAAAATGTTAGTAGAATAATAATCGTTTATGTCGATAGATGACAATAATTCATCTTTTATACACAAATTTATGTATATTATCGACATCAGTCGTTCGACCTCCTACTTGCAAACATTATTCATACTATTTATAATTAACCTAACAAATGGGTACATACCAAGCGTCTAACTTCTATATAAAACTGTATAATCTCAAGTATAACCGTAAAAAATGAGTTTATTAATTAATGTGTTTTTCAGAACATCAAAGCAGGGAAACTGCTTGATTATAGAAATATGATTACACATAAATAAACTTATTTTTTTCTGTCTATTTTTTAACTTAAATTGACAGATTATTATATAAATATACCTGAGACACACATATGTTTTTTCAGGAAGCTATCGTGAGGTACCGTTTGACAAAAATAATAGGGGGTTATTGCATGAAAAAAAGACTAGCATTCCTTTTCAGCTTAGTATTGTTCCTCAGCATGTTCTTAACTGCTTGTGGCGGTGGCGGTGGCGATGATAAAGCTAAGGACACAGATGGTAACAAAAAAGCAAAACAGGATCTCCGAATTAATATTAGTACTGAACCACCTTCTCTAAACCCAGGTTTGGCTGAAGATTCAACTTCTGGTACGGTTCTTCGTCAAGTATTTGAAGGCTTAACTCGAATTAATTTAGATAATCAGCCGGAAAACGCTATGGCAGAAGATATTAAAGTATCTGATGATCAAAAAACATATACATTTACGATTCGCGATGATGCTAAATGGACAAATGGAGACCCAGTCATTGCAAAAGACTTTGAATATGCTTGGAAATGGGCTCTAGATCCTGCTAACAAATCAGCTTATGCTTATCAGCTTTATTATCTCAAAGGCGGACAAGCTTTTAACGAAGGAACTGGTAAAGTTGAGGATGTAGGAGTAAAAGCAATTGATGAAAAAACATTAGAAGTTACACTTACTAATCCAACTCCATACTTCTTAGAATTAACAGCTTTCTATACGTACCTTCCTGTTAATAGTAAAATTGCTGAAGCGAATAAAGATTGGGCAAATGATGCTGGTGAAAATTACACAACAAATGGACCATTCAAATTAGCTTCTTGGAAACATGGTGACAATATTGTTCTTGAGAAGAATAAAGATTATTGGGATGCTGATACAGTAAAACTAAATAGCATCAAAATGATCATGGTTAACGATACAAATACAGAAATCTCAATGTTTGACAACGGTGAACTTGACTGGGCTGGTTCTCCTACTGGTAATCTTCCTCAAGATGCACTACCTGCTCTAAAGAAAGATGGCTCTCTTCATACAGAATCAATTGCAGGTATTTATAATTACAAATTAAATACTACTGCAGAGCCATTCAATAATGTAAACATCCGTAAAGCTTTTGCTTTAGCAATCAATCGTCAAGAACTTATTGACAATGTTGCACAAGGTGGTCAATTACCAGCGATGGCAATTGTTCCTCCAACGATGTTCCCGGAAAATGAAAAAGGTTATTTTAAAGATAATGATGTGAAAAAAGCAAAAGAATATTTACAAAAAGGTTTAGAAGAGCTTGGTTACAAGGATGTTTCTGAATTACCAGCTATTGGCCTTTCCTTTAACACTGATGATGGACATCAAAAAATTGCCCAAGCTATTCAAGATATGTGGAAGAAAAACTTAGGAGTTGAAGTGACATTAGATAACTCCGAGTGGAAAGTTTATATTGAAAAAGTTCAAGCGCTTGATTACAACATCGCTCGTATGGGTTGGTTAGGTGACTTCAACGATGCAATTAACTTCCTAGAGCTTTACTATTCAAAAGATGGCGGAAATAATGACACCGGTTGGGAAAGTAAAGAATTCCAACAGTTGTTAGATCAATCTGCTACAGAGACGGACGCTGAAAAACGTCAAGATATTTTAAAAGAAGCAGAAAAAGTATTTATGGATGACATGGCTGTTATTCCAATTTACTTCTACACAAATAACTGGGTTCAAGATGAAAACTTAAAGGATGTTGCCGTTTCTGGACTAGGTGATGTTCAATTTAAATGGGCATACTTTAAATAAACATTTCAGATGTAAGGTATATGGTTTTTTTCCATATACCTTCATTTTCTTGTTATGCTAAAAAGTTGGAGGTGTTTGATTTTGGTTAATTATATAGGAAAGCGGCTTTTATATATGCTGTTATCACTATGGCTTATTATAACAGCTACTTTTTTCTTCATGCGTATGGCACCAGGAAATCCTTTTACATCTGAAAAAAGGCTTCCTCCTGAAATCGAAGCAAATCTTAATGCTTTTTATGGACTAAATGAGCCATGGTATGTTCAGTATTGGGAATACTTGGTGAAAATTTCTAAATGGGATTTCGGCCCATCTTTTAAATATAAAAGTCAAACAGTCAATGATTTAATAAATAGTGGTTTCCCTGTTTCGTTAACATTAGGAGTAGAAGCGATTCTTATTGCTTTAGCAATCGGTGTATTATTAGGGGTTATTGCAGCATTAAACCACAATAAATGGCCCGATTATAGTGCGATGGTTGTAGCAGTATTTGGTATTTCAATGCCCTCATTTATTCTTGCAACTTTATTGCAATATTTCTTGGCGATAAAAATGGGAATATTTCCTGTTGCCTTATGGGAAACACCAATGCACAGTGTGCTGCCAGCCTTGGCTCTTGCTGCTTCGCCGATGGCTTATATCGCCCGTCTTACCCGATCATCGATGCTTGAAGTATTAGCAAATGATTATATAAAAACAGCGAAGTCAAAAGGATTAAGTAAAGGTGTTATCACAATGAAGCATACCATTAGAAATGCAATGCTACCGGTTGTTTCCTATATGGGACCGCTCTCTGCTGGTATTATTACCGGGAGTTTTGTGATTGAGCAAATATTTGGTATACCTGGTCTAGGCTCACATTTTGTTACGAGTATTCAAAATCGAGATTATACCGTAATTATGGGAATTACTTCTTTTTATAGTATTATCCTGCTTTTATGTATTCTTCTCGTAGACATTGCGTATGGACTTATAGACCCTCGCATTAAATTGGCTGGCGGGAAGAAGGGAGAGTAGATGATGGAATCAAAACAGTTATTTAAAGTTGTAGGCAATAAAGGAATTGAAGCGGAGAAAATTTCAAAGCCAAGTCTTTCATTTTGGAAAGATGTCGTACACAGATTTCGGAAAAACAAGCTTGCCATGGTAGGGGTCGTCTTACTCTTGATTCTAATTTTTATGGCAATCTTTGGACCATATATGACAGGTTATGATTATGCAACAAATGATCTAGCCAATAAGAACCAACCTCCATCATTTGATCATTGGTTTGGAACGGATGATTTGGGACGCGACGTATTTACGCGTACTTGGGAAGGTGCTCGAATTTCTATCTTTATTGGAATTGCTGCTGCCATCGTTGACTTAACGATTGGTGTCCTTTGGGGTGGAATTGCAGGCTATAAAGGCGGACGAGTTGACGAATTTATGATGCGTACTGCCGATGTATTATATGGTATTCCTTATTTATTACTTGTAATTTTATTAATGGTTGTCCTTGGAGCAAGTGTAAGCACGATGATATTGGCGATGTCGATAACGGGCTGGGTAAATATGTCCCGGATTGTTCGAGGCCAAGTTCTTTCCTTAAAGAATCAAGAATATGTGTTAGCTGCTCGTACTCTCGGATCAGGTACGTCTAGAATCATGAGCAAACATCTAATTCCAAACTCAATGGGGCCAATTTTAGTTACCATGACATTAACGATTCCATCTGCTATTTTTACTGAAGCTTTCTTGAGTTTTCTAGGATTAGGTTTAACACCACCGTTAGCGAGCTGGGGAACCATGGCATCCGATGCCCTTCCCGCATTGAAGTATTATCCATGGAGATTACTTTTCCCTGCGACGTTTATTTGCTTAACGATTTTTGCATTTAATGTAATTGGCGATGGTTTAAGAGATGCTCTAGACCCACGACTACGTAAATAGGAGTGAGAACATGGAAAAATTATTGGAAGTCAAGGATTTAAACATCTCATTCCATACGTATGGGGGAGAAGTTCAAGCTGTACGAGGCGTTTCCTTTGATGTGTATAAAGGTGAAACGTTAGCGATTGTTGGTGAATCAGGATCAGGTAAAAGTGTTACAGCGCAATCACTAATGAAGTTAATTCCTATGCCACCAGGAAAAATAACAGGGGGACGTATCCTCTTCAACGGAGAAGATATTGTGCCCAAAACCGATAAAGAAATGGAAAAGGTTCGTGGTAAGGAAATTAGCATGATCTTCCAAGATCCGATGACATCTTTGAATCCAACGATGAAGGTTGGACGGCAAATTATGGAGGTCTTAATCAAGCATCAAAATATGGGTGGGAATCAAGCGAAGGAACGGGCAATTGAACTCCTTAAATTGGTTGGAATTCCGATGCCAGGGAAAAGAGTAAATCAATATCCGCATGAATTTTCTGGGGGAATGAGACAGCGTGCGATGATCGCCATTGCATTGGCAGCAAATCCCAAGTTATTAATTGCTGATGAACCTACGACAGCACTTGATGTTACCATTCAAGCACAAATATTAGAATTAATGAATGATCTGCAAAATAAAATGGATACCTCAATTATTTTTATTACGCATGATCTTGGTGTAGTGGCAAACGTTGCGGATCGTGTTGCTGTTATGTACGCAGGTCAAATTATCGAAATTGGCACGGTTGACGAGATTTTTTATGACCCACGCCATCCATATACTTGGGGTCTTTTAGCATCGATGCCTAGTCTCGAAAATGATGATAATACAGAGCTTGCGGCAATCCCAGGAACGCCACCTGATTTAACCAACCCACCAAAGGGTGATGCTTTTGCAGCAAGAAATCCTTATGCGTTAGCAATCGATTTTGAAAAGGAACCGCCGATGTTCCAAGTATCAGAGACTCATTTCGTTAAAACTTGGCTTCTTCATCCAGATGCACCAAAAGTAGAACCACCTGCTGCAGTGAAAAGTAAAATTCGCCCGATGTCCTCGAATTTTGAAAAACCAATTATGGTGGGGGAGGGGTAATAAAATGTCAGAAAAATTAGTTGAAATCAAAAATCTTAAGCAATACTTTAATATAGGAAAACCAAATATGGTAAAAGCGGTTGATGATGTTTCTTTTGATATTTATAAAGGGGAAACTTTGGGTCTTGTTGGGGAATCAGGCTGTGGAAAATCTACAACTGGACGCTCAATCATCCGTTTATACAATGCAACAGATGGCCAGGTTTTATTTAATGGACAAGATGTTCATGGGAAAAAATCAAAGAAAGAATTGAAAATTTTTAATCGAAAAATGCAAATGATTTTCCAGGATCCGTATGCATCCCTTAACCCACGGATGACCGTGACTGATATCATCGCTGAGGGGATAGATATTCATGGTTTAGCAAACAGCAAGCAGGAACGAATGGCGCGAGTTTATGAGCTGTTGGAAACTGTTGGATTAAATAAGGAACATGCAAACCGCTATCCACATGAATTCTCTGGTGGACAAAGACAGCGAATCGGAATAGCGAGAGCACTTGCTGTCCAGCCGGAATTTATCATTGCCGACGAGCCTATTTCGGCATTGGATGTATCGATTCAAGCGCAAGTAGTCAACCTAATGAAAAAGCTTCAACGGGAAAAGGGATTGACTTATTTGTTTATTGCTCATGATCTTTCAATGGTAAAATACATCAGTGATCGCATCGGGGTTATGTATTTCGGAAAACTAGTGGAATTAGCTCCGGCAGATGTTCTCTACAAAAATCCGCTTCATCCATATACACAATCATTACTATCAGCGATTCCATTACCGGATCCGGAAACGGAACAAACTCGTCGCAGACATTCCTATGATGTCAAGGTTCATAATTATGGTGAAAATGAAAAAGTAGAAATGCGCGAGGTACGTCCTGGTCATTTTGTATACTGTTCGGAACAAGAATTTGTTAAATATCAAGCAAACTACAAGGAATAATAAAAACGATCTCATTACCTGAGATCGTTTTTTTATAACTTATGAAGTTAGTAGATACCTACCTCTTTATTTACTTTTTCCTCCGACCTGCTTCCAGCCGACTTGAACTTTTGCTGATTGATCAACGAATTCTGATCTTTTCTTGCCACCGAACAGACCCGCGCCTATCCCATTTGTCAAGGCTCCCATCATTGCTGTAATACCAATGATCAGTAAGGAAACGGTTGCGAAATCTATTATGTATTCTACCATGATAAACCCCCATTTTTTCATATGTTAAGTTTAGTCGTGATGATAACAAATTACCCCTTTACATTATTTTAAAATAAGTGAGAAAAGAAAGAAAGCGCAAAACATTATTATTTTTATTAGATTATGTTAATAAGCGATGTTGATTTATGAGTAATGTATTGATTGGAGTAGCTGCGTTGAAATCAACAGACAATTAAAACAGCCCTAAATTAAGGAAAAATTGTTGTTTCATTTTCAGTGATTTTTGCTAATTGAGAATAAAATAGGGTATTTGAGCCAATTATTGGAGGACTCAATAAGAGAAATTATTACCAATAATAAAAATATGTCGAAATAACTCGGAAAAACAGAGAAAGAGTCTATGACAAATATCATTTTAATTTTAAAAAAAAGTGGAAAAGAGTGAAACTTTTTAGTGAATATTACGTATTTACTATTGAAAACATTTATCCGGGTACTCAGCAAGGAATTTCTAAAAAGGGGTATCAATTTCGAGGTGATTGGTGTATAATTTGAAATATAAATTTCTTATTTAAATTAATTTTTATTTGGGATTCGATATAAATTATTAAAAACTTACAAATAGGAATATAAATATATGTCTAGTAAAGGGAGTGTGAATTTGTATGGTTACATTATACACTTCACCAAGTTGTACATCATGTAGAAAAGCAAAAGCATGGTTAGAAGAACACGAAATCCCTTACAGGGAAAGAAATATCTTTTCAGAACCTTTGTCAATCGATGAGATTAAGGAAATCCTACGGATGACTGAGGATGGTACAGATGAAATTATCTCGACAAGATCAAAAACATTTCAAAAGCTTAATGTAAATGTTGAAAATATGCCATTACAGGACTTGTTTGAATTAATTAAAGAGAACCCTGGGCTATTGCGCCGTCCAATTATTATCGATGAGAAGCGCCTTCAAGTTGGTTATAACGAAGATGAAATTCGACGCTTCCTACCAAGAAAAGTTCGGACATTCCAATTACGTGAGGCACAACGTCTTGTAAATTAGTGAGAAGAGGCTGACATTGTTAGCCTCTTTTGTCATCTTTTCAAAAAGTTTATACAATTACCGAGAATATTTTTTTACGTAAGTGTTTATCAATTGTGATTACGATATTTTTTTGTTACTATATAAGGAATATCCCTAGGAAAATAGGCTAATAATGGTTTTTCAGAAGCGTTAGTTTTTGTTTCCCTAATTTTTGTTTTTATCATAAAATATAAGTACAAGGTAGAATCATTAGTTCGATAATAAACGATTGTTGTATCACCTTTAGTAAAAAGGGGGGAATGGTGCGTAATCGTTTTATGGGGGTATTGATTCCCTTCATTCCTTTATAAGAAGGGAGAGTTGTTATGATGGAAATTGAACGTATAAACGAGCATACTGTTAAATTTTATATTTCTTATGGTGATATAGAGGAAAGAGGCTTCGATCGTGAAGAAATTTGGTATAATCGTGAGCGAAGTGAAGAACTTTTCTGGGAAATGATGGATGAGGTTCATCAGGAAGAAGAATTTAGTGTCGAAGGTCCGCTGTGGATTCAGGTGCAAGCATTAGAAAAAGGGCTTGAGGTTTTAGTGACAAAGGCTCAGCTTTCTAAGGATGGACAAAAATTTGAATTGCCTGTTCCTGATGAGAAAACCAAGGACTTCCCTGTTGATGAACGCATCGAGGAAATGCTTGATCACCATTTTAATCCACGTAACGAACAAGACCAAATTGAACTGGTGGAAGATAATCTAGAGTTTTTATTAGCTTTCGCTGATTTCGAGGATTGCATAGCGCTATCCAAACGACCTGGGTTAGATAGTTTACTAACAAAGCTTTATTCTTTTGAAAATAAATATTACTTGTTTGTTGAATTTCCAGAAGAAGAGTTTGAAGAAGAGGAAATTGATGATTTCCTAAGTATCCTTCTAGAATATTCACACGAGTCGGCCTTAACGATTCATCGTGTTGAAGAATACGGTAATCTTATTATTGGAGAGAATGTATTCCAAACATTACGAAAGCACTTTACCTAAATAAAGAACCGATTTCAGAAATCATGAAATCGGTTTTTTTATTGAAAAGGCTGTGTTAAAGCTCATTGTTGTTTGTGGTACAGGTTGATTGGAGTGGAAGGTGCGAAGACTCCTGCGGGAGCAGCGGGACAGGTGAGACCCCGCAGGAGCGTTAGCGACGAGGAGGCTCACCGCCCGCCCCGCGGAAAGCGAAGCACCTGGAGCGGAAATCAACACTCTAATTTTACGCAGCCATTGAAAAAGGAGTTTTGTTTGATGCTGTCGAAATAAATCTTTACGAAAGGAGGACGACCCATTGCTGACTGCACTTAAAGAAGATGGCCGTCTTATTTGCTTAGCAGATTTTCCATTAAACGCACCATTTAAAGCTTTACGGGAGAAAGAAACGTTTTATTGTCCAAACTGTAAGGAAAAGCTCGTCTTAAAAATAGGCACAAAGAAAATCACTCATTTTGCCCATAAAAGTGGGAGCAGTTGTTGTGAGCAATACGAAAATGAAACAGCCTATCATCTATCAGGTAAACAAAAGCTGTATTTATGGTTAAAGATGCAAGGCTTAGAGCCTGAACTTGAATACTTTGATAGAGACATTCGGCAAAGACCCGATATACGCTTTACTTTCGAAAACAGACGATATGTGATCGAGTACCAATGCTCTGTTATTCCTGATGAAGTATTTATGAACAGAACAAAGAATTATCTTGAACACCAGTACACGCCGATTTGGATTTTAGGAGGAGAATTCTTTTCTCGTAAAAGCTCTCGGCTGGTTAACCTTTCTGACTTTCAATTTCTTTGTATTCGCTCTCCTAACAACCACTCAAATTTATTCTACTATTGCCCACATTCGAACCAATTCATCTTAATGCAAAAAATATATCCGATTAGCACCCGGAAAGCAATGGCCTCATTCACAGTTAGACCGCTTCAAAGCCTCATTCTACTAGATCTTATAAACCCACATTCGATTCAATCTCCATCAATTGATACATGGCATAGAGAAATCTCGCGCTTTAAGCAAAATTATTCTCTAACCCCAAAAAACTATCATGATCCATTTTTAAAAGAGCTCTATTACAGACATCTGCATCTTTCTTATTTGCCCCCTGAAGTTGGCCTTCCTTTAGCAAATAGCCTCTTTATTAGGACACCTCCAGCGATTTGGCAAGGCTATCTTTACTTGGATTGCTTTCTGCGTCGTAAACCGGGTGAATTGATTTCCTATGCATTTATTGAGCAAGCCTTTAACAGGAGAGTATGGAAAAAACAGATATCGATTAGAAAACTGCCATTAATAGTGGGGGATGGATTGAATGCTGTGCGTGAATATTTATGTGTATTAAAGGATTGTGGCTATTTAACAGAGATGAATCCGACTACTTTTCTTGTGAATCGGAGGCTTGAAGTCGCTACAAATATGATGGAGCAGACGCAAAGAGAACAGAGTTTCTTCCAACAAAACAAATCCACACTCCATTTTTTGCATTCTGATAATGATTTTCCTTGAAAAAACATACAATAAATACGAGTATTTCTTGTGGCTAGAAGGAAAACAAAAAAGGAAATCGAATAAGAAGGGTAAGGCAATTCGGAAGACGAAATGGTGAATGGAGGTAATCTAATGGAACAAGACACAAAAACAAAAGGACTACCAGCACGTAAAGACATCCCGGTTGAAGATACATGGCGACTAGAAGAGATCTTTGCTTCTGACGAAGAATGGGACAAGGAGTTTGATGAGGTTAAGAACCTTATTCCAGGTGTGAAGGAATTTGTTGGGAAGCTTCATGAAAGTTCTGACACGCTATACAAGGCATTGTCCTTACAGGATGGTCTTTTGGAGCGTTTAAGCAAATTATACACATATGCCCATATGCGCTATGATCAAGATACAACAAACTCTTACTATCAAGGACTCGATGACCGCATAAAAAATTTGTATTCTCAAGCAGGGAGTGCACTTGCCTATATCGTTCCAGAAATCTTATCGATCCCTGAAGATAAGGTAAATGGCTTTTTAGCAGAGAAGCCTGAATTGAAGCTGTATGAGCATGCTTTAGCTGAAATAAATTTGCAGCGTCCACATGTTCTTTCTGCTGAACAGGAGGCATTGTTGGCAGAAGCGGGTGAGGTTTTAAATGCGTCTAGCACCACGTTTGGCATTTTAAATAATGCGGATCTTAAATTCCCCAATATTAAAGATGAAAATGGTGAAGAAGTAGAAGTAACCCATGGTCGCTATATTCGCTTTTTAGAAAGTGGAGACAGACGGGTTCGCGAGGATGCCTTTAAATCAGTCTACAGCACATATGGAAAATTCCAAAACACGTTCGCTAGTACACTAGCTGGAAACGTTAAAAATGATAATTTTAATGCCCGTGTCCGAAAATATACATCGGCTCGTCATGCAGCATTAGCAGGCAATAACATTCCAGGAATCAGTTTACGAGAATTTAGTGGAAACAATCACTGAGCATCTCCCGTTGTTACACCGATACATTAAGCTCCGCAAGGAAGTATTGGGTGTAGAGGAATTGCATATGTATGACCTTTTTACACCATTAGTGAAAAATGTAAAAATGGAAATCCCCTATAATGAGGCAAAGGAACTGATTTTAAAGGGCTTGGCGCCATTAGGTGAGGATTATTTGAATGTATTAAAAGAGGGCTTCGACAACCGTTGGGTCGATGTTCATGAAAATATTGGCAAGCGCAGTGGCGCCTATTCCTCTGGCACTTATGGAACAAATCCGTATATTTTAATGAACTGGCAGGACAACGTTAATAATTTATTTACACTTGCTCATGAATTTGGTCACTCTGTTCATAGCTATTACACTAGAAAAACGCAACCCTATCCGTATGGAAGTTATTCCATCTTTGTCGCAGAGGTTGCGTCTACATGTAACGAAGCATTGTTAAATGATTATTTAATTAAAACAACTGAAGATGAAGAAAAACGCTTATATCTGCTAAATCATTATTTAGAGGGCTTTAGAGGAACTGTTTTCCGCCAAACAATGTTCGCTGAATTTGAGCATCTAATCCACCAAAAGGCCCAAAACGGGGAGCCGATAACAGCCGACTTATTAACGAAGGAATACTACACCTTAAACAAAAAATATTTTGGTGAAGATACCATGGTCATTGATGAGGAAATCGGCTTAGAGTGGGCAAGAATTCCACATTTTTATTACAATTATTATGTTTACCAATATGCAACTGGCTTTAGTGCCGCTACGGCACTCTCAAAACAAATACTTGATGAGGGTGAGCCGGCTGTAAAACGCTATATCGACTTCTTAAAATCAGGAAGCTCTGATTATCCAATTGAAGTATTGAAGAAGGCGGGTGTCGATATGACTAGCAAACAGCCAATCGCCGATGCGTGTAAGGTGTTCGAGGAGAAGCTAAATGAAATGGAGAGTTTATTGTTGAAACGCTAGAACGGATAGAATAAGAGTACGGAAAAGGGATGGCGATTGAAGAAGTCGTTCATCCCTTTCTTTCACTTTAGAGAGTATAAATTTTCAACAGAGCTGCTTATGCGACGTAGGTGAAAATTTTAGGAATAAAGTATAAGTGCAACTACGCCTCTGTCTTCGCCTTACAGGCTCGCCAACCGGCGAGTTTTCTTTAAAAGCCTTTGAATTTTTTCCGATCATTGAGTTTGCTTAGCAGAATAAACAGGACAATGAACAGGATTGGCGAAGTAATATAAATAGGCACAAGGTATAACAGGCCTAATAAATTGTAGCAAAATGCAACGATGAAAAGTAAAATTAGCAGAGGGAGTTTAAAGTTTTTCAATCTTGATTCACCTACTTAAAGTAGTGTTAAAACATGCTTCTTCGAAATTATATGCAACGCAACACCACCTCATTCTGCAAAATGTGTCGAAAATATGCAGGGTCATTTTGACAATCTTGTGAATTGAAACACAGACTTATTGCGGATAGTGTAAATAACGTGGTATATTTTTACCGTGAAGTTGATCACAAGCAAACATATACCCCTTTGTTTGACCGTGAAAAATTTCTCCCATCCCCTTTGTTCGTAAAATAACAGAAAAAACCTTGCAGCCCAAGACTGCAAGGTTTTTTTCTACCTAAAAATCCAATTTTTAAAAAGAGAAAGCTAAAATACTTTCCCTTATTCTTCAATTGCTCTCCAAAAAATTCCGTATTTTGCTGGAACTTGCTCAACGATCTGCTTTAACTGCATCTTTTTCATTTCTCGATTGACTTCTAATAAAGTCATATTGTAGACGACAGCAATTTCTTTTGCTGCAACGAGTTTAAAATAACGTACGAAGCTTTCTAAGGAAGGTGGGGCCGCTGGCAAAGGTTTATGCTGAAGCATCTCTTCTAGAATTTGGACATAAATTTCATACGGGTAATAGCCTGTTATTTTGATGCCTTCTTCTTCGATGTTTTCATTAAAGAAAACGAGAGTGGGGATTTCCTGAACATCCATTTCCGCCATGATTTTTAAATCACATTGAAACGCTTTTGATGCAATATCGGAGTGAATATCGTTCACAAACTCGTCTACATCTAATTTTACGCTATTGGCGCATTGGATCAGGACCGAAAAGTCGGAAACGTCTTGTTTCTCTAAAAATAATAATTCTTGAATCTTTCGTAAATATCGCATCCCATATTTCCGCCCTTGCAATTCTGCCGCTTTTATTGCGATAGAGGTTAAGTAGGGTGAGGAAATGGGGTTTTCAAGCCATAGACTTCCGTCACAAGACATTCCTGACCGACTCGCGGTTTTTTCCCAAAGATCAGCTATTGTTTGGTTATTTCTCTTTTTCCCTAAATTTAAGGTTGCTAACCGACCACTTAAAACATGCTTAATAGAGAAGTATCTTCCGTATTCAATTTGCAGTTTTTTAGTAATAGGCTCAAGGGCCCAGCACTCGGGACTTAGGGGGTCAACAAACATATAGATCTCGATTGGCTTCTTCTCGCCATTTAAACAAAAGTGAGAAGAAACGTGTTTTTTATGGAATGGACCTTGTTCGTTCACATTTTTTCACCTTTCGTACTATCAGAGTCTGGTGTATTGATCATATGTTGTGCAGTTAACACGAGCCGAGAATAATATTCCTGACGAATTGGTCCATCTAAGCCCACTTCATCCATTGCTTCAGCCATACAAGCGAGCCATGCCTTTGCTCGTGTTGGGGTAATTTCAAACGGTAAATGGCGAGCGCGCATCATCGGATGTCCGTGCTCATCGGTATAAATAGAGGGACCACCTAGATATTGAGTTTGGAATTGCTTTTGTTTTCTCGCTGTTTCCGTTAGGTCATTAGGAAATATCGGTGCCAACTCCGGGTGCTTTCCGACCCGGCGATAGAAAGCGTCAATCAATTGGTGTAATGTTTCTTCACCGATAGCCTCAAATGGTGTAGGATATTTTTCGACCATATTAGCAGGGCTCCTTTACCTAGTTTTTATTTCCTATATTGTAGCAACGCACATTTTATATCTCAAACATAATGCATTTGCATTACTGCGTCCTGATGTTCAATCTACTATAATTTACACAAAAAGCTAGCTAGTTTCCAGTAATCAGGCTGGAAACAGGGGAGAAATGTAAATTTAAAGTGAAATTTAGAATTTTTTGACATTTAAGCACCTGGTCTTGCGTAGCATAATGGGATTTCCCATTCTCGCTATGATTATTGTTCGTATTTCCGTTGATAAAACCGTCGTACTTTATTGTCGGTTTTCCTGAACGGGATATTCATTGATTCTAATAATTGTTTAAAAATTTGCTTGCCACGATCCTCCACTGTTACCTCATATTCTACCTCAAAGTCCTCCACGTCAAGATAGAGGCTATGATCGAACACAAGTAGTCCGCCCTGATACTCAATTTCTGAACGATAGGTTGTTAAAGAACCGAAGTATTCCAGATGTTCATTGATATCGGTTAAATCAAGGATTGATTTAACAGGACCATCTGGGAGTTGCGCATGGTCAAACATCTCCTGTGCTTCAGAGATCTTAAGGGATTGAGTGGTTTCCAATAAACCGACTTCTGCTGGCTGCTTTAAAGTGAGTTCATATCTGTTTCCTTTTTCACGGATGCGGAGGGCAGAGCTCTTAGTTTTTAGAAAAAAATCTTTTGTATCAAAATAATGATTAATTTGTTTTTTTATTTGTGATGGTTCAATTTTGAAATATTGTTGTAAATGATGGTATTCAGTCTCTGTCAAAAGATTTTTGAATTCGATTTCAATTTGCTGTGACAACGGAATCTTCCTTTCATTCTTACTACTCAATCTATTATCTCTTTATTTCTCTCAGACATCAATTTTGGGAATCGGCCAATAAATATGATAAAATATGTATCAAATCCCTGTGTTGAGATTTTCATGGTAAGACAGGTTAGATGAGGTGAGTATAGTTGGAACATTGGGACCACTTTTTAGCACCATATAAGCAAGCGGTTGAGGAGTTGAAAGTGAAGTTAAGGGGAATGAGAGGACAGTTTGAGCTGAATTCTTCCCATTCACCAATTGAATTTGTGACAGGACGTGTCAAACCGATTGCGAGTATTTTAGATAAAGCCGTTCAAAAAGGGATTCCTTTAGATAAATTGGAAACGGAAATGCAGGATATTGCTGGCCTGAGAATGATGTGCCAATTTGTTGATGATATAAAGACTGTCGTAAAATTGCTAAGAGAAAGAAATGATTTTGAGGTTATCGAAGAACGAAATTATATTTCTCACAAAAAGGCAAGTGGATATCGCTCCTATCATGTGGTGATTTGTTATCCGGTTCAAACGATTAATGGAGAGAAAAAAATATTAGTAGAAATTCAAATTCGAACACTTGCGATGAATTTTTGGGCGACGATTGAGCACTCCTTGAATTACAAATATAAAGGTCAATTTCCTAAAGACATTCAAACTCGTTTGCAACGAGCATCTGAAGCAGCCTTTCGATTGGATGAGGAAATGTCACTAATCAGAGGAGAAATACAAGAAGCACAAGCCTTTTTCACTTTAAAGAAAGAGACCCATCAGGAAGGAAAAGGGAGTAAAATAAGCAAGGATTCAAAGTAAATTAAATGAGGGGTAAAGAATGAAATTTGCAATTACTTCAAAAGGGGATTCAAGGTCAGATACGTTAAAAACTAAAATGAGAACCTATTTACAGGATTTTGATTTGATCTATGACGAGGACCAACCAGATATCGTTGTCTCGATTGGGGGAGATGGCACACTTTTATATGCATTTCATCGATATAGCAGCCGTCTTGATAAAACATCCTTTGTCGGAATTCATACTGGACATTTAGGTTTTTATGCGGACTGGGTACCGGAAGAAATCGAAAAACTTGTCATCGCGATTGCTAGAACGCCTTATCAAATTGTGGAATATCCATTGCTTGAAACGATTATTCGCTACCAGCATGGTGGTAGGGAAACACGGTATCTCGCACTGAATGAATCAACGGTTAAGAGTGTAGAGGGGACCCTTGTGATGGATGTTGAGATTCGCGGCCAGAATTTTGAACGGTTCCGCGGTGATGGCCTTTGTGTTTCAACGCCTTCAGGCAGTACAGCTTATAATAAAGCATTAGGTGGAGCAATTTTACATCCCTCTATTCCAGCTCTACAGTTAACAGAAATGGCATCGATTAACAATCGCGTGTTCCGGAACGATCGGTTCACCACTTATTTTACCGGACCACCATACGTGTCGCTTGAAGCCTGTAAATGGACCGGATTTTCAAATTACAATCGATCATTTAACCTTATTGCATAAGGATGTCAAGTCGATTCAATATCGCGTTGCTGATGAAAAAATTCGATTTGCTAGGTTCAGACCATTTCCGTTTTGGAAGCGAGTCCATGATTCATTCGTTTCAGAAGATTAAACACTACATAAGAAGGAAAGATACTCCATGGACCAAAGGTTCTTCATTACTTGGGAAATAAACTTATCTGCTTCAGGAAGTTTAATTCGTGATTTTTTAAAGGAACAAGACATTTCAAAAACCGCTTTAACAGATATTAAATTTAAAGGTGGAGGCATTTTCGTAAATGATGTCGAGGTGAATGTCCGCTATCGCCTAAATGCTAATGATAAATTGAAAATTATTTTTCCAAAAGAAGAACGCAGTGAAGGGATTAAACCTGAAAAAATCCCACTTTCCATTCTTTATGAAGATCAATATGTGTTAGTTGTCAATAAACCAGCTGGTATGAGTACAATCCCGTCACGGGAGCATCCATCTGGGAGCTTAGCGAATGCTTTGATAGGCTATTATGACGAAATTGGAGTTTCAGCAACTGCCCATATTGTGACGAGGCTAGACCGTGACACCTCCAGGACTCGTATTAATTGCAAAGCACCGTCATGTTCATCATTTACTTTCTCAACAGCAAAAAATGGGTCAGGTTACACGAAAATATGAAGCTTTCGCCTCTGGAAGAATTGCGCAAGATACTGGTAAAATTGTACAATCAATTGCCAGAAAAAAGAAAGCATTATCGAACGAGAGGTTCATCCTGAAGGACAGTATGCTTGTACAAATTATTGGGTCATTAACCGCTACCAAAATTTTACCCATCTGTTGCTTCAGCTCGAAACAGGCAGAACTCATCAAATTCGCGTTCATCTTTTATGGCTTGGGCATCCACTGCTTGGAGATGATCTCTATGGGGGGCCACTCGAATTGTTAGCAAGGCAGGCACTTCATTGTCGTGAGGTATCGTTCTATCATCCATTTTTACAACAGGAGTGTCAGTTTACGGCACCACTGCCTCAGGATATGAATGAGCTATTAGAGTCCAATGCTTTGTGATGTAAATATTAAAGGCTACGTTAAAGAATGTTGTAGATTTTAATGCACTCTGTTGATTGGAGCACCTGGAGCGGAAATCAACAGACGGATTTAACATAACCATACTAAAAAAGATTCGTCACATTGCTGGTGGTGGCGAATCTTACTCATTTATAACTCTCTAAATTTTTCCGCAACAAAGGCTAACGATGATTCAACAGAAACAACTTCTTTTTCAGGATACCGTAATGCTGTTAGTTTACCGCCAAATACACAACCTGTGTCAATATTGTACGTATTGTTTGTGATTCTCACCTCTCGAACAGGAGTATGACCATAAACGACACAGGCTTTGCCAGAATAGTGGGATGCCCAATCAAGTCGAACCGGTGAGCCATCCGGATGCTTTTCTCCAGTAATATCACCATAAAGCACAAATGTTTTCACCTTCGAAGTGAATTTTCCAATATAGTCTTGGCGAATTCCAGCATGGGCAATGACGAGACGTCCTTTATCCAATTGCTGATACATTGGGGCTTTTTCATAGAGCTCAATAAATTTCTGCCGAATTACTTGTTGGTTATCTTTGCTGATTTCTTCCAACTCTGCTACCGTTGTTTCTAATCCGTGCGTAATCTGAACTTTATTTCCTAAAAAGTAACGATACAGCTTATTGCAATGGTTACCAGGGACATAATAGGCACTCTTTTTGTTTACAGCCAGTTCATAAATAACCTCAATCACTTTGAGGGAATGTGGGCCTCTGTCGGTCAAATCGCCGACAAATGCCAGCTTTCGTCCTTGAGGATGAACGGGGATTCCACTATCCCACTCATATCCTAATTTCTTTGTTAATTGTTTAAACTCCATGAAGCAGCCATGAATGTCCCCTATGATATCTAATTTCATTGTACATTGCTCCCTTGAATCTTGAATTTCAAACTCAAAAAAACTAATGAGGGGGAATTGAAAATGGAACATTCTGCATCCGTAGCCTCACTTTTTATTGTCATTATTGTTGCTTTTTTTACCCCAATCATGCAACATCGCTTAAAACTGACAATCATTCCGGTTGTTGTTGCCGAAATCTTAATGGGGCTGGTCATTGGCAAAAGCGGTTTTAACCTTGTTCATCAGGATATGTGGCTCGAAACCCTTTCAACGCTTGGCTTCATCTTTTTAATGTTCCTAAGTGGTTTAGAAATTGATTTCACTGCTTTTTATGGAAAAAAAACAAAGGTACTACTGCCGAATGGAAAGAAGGAGCCGAACACCTTTGTAGTTGCCACAATTGTTTTTATTGGTATTTTTGCAGCATCCTACGGTCTTTCCTATTTATTTGTTCTGACGGGCTTTATTGAAAATGCCTTTTTAATGACCTTGATCATCTCTACTATATCATTAGGAGTGGTCGTGCCAACTTTAAAAGAAGCCCATTTAATGAAAACGGTGATTGGCCAAATAATTTTGCTAGTTGCTGTCATTGCCGACCTTGTCACAATGATACTGCTTGCGGTATTCGCATCGATTTATGACGGTGGTGAGGGAAATACTTGGCTGTTGTTGATCCTTTTTGGCGCTGGTGTGGTCCTGTTTTTTATTGGAAAAGGGTTAAAAAACCGCACTTTTCTTGATGTTTTGTCTAAAGGGACAACACAAATAGGGACCCGTGCGGTGTTTGCATTAATTATTTTTCTTGTTGCGCTTTCAGAAACGGTTGGGGCAGAAAACATTCTTGGAGCCTTTCTTGCGGGAGTTCTCGTGTCATTGTTATCCCCAAATCAGGAGATGATTCATAAGCTTGATTCGTTTGGCTACGGCTTTTTGATCCCAATCTTTTTTGTCATGATTGGTGTGAATCTTGATCTTTGGTCGCTATTAAGTGATCCGAAATTACTGTTGCTTGTCCCTTTGTTACTATTAGCACTGTTGTTATCAAAGCTTATCCCGATTTATTATTTAAAGCTTTGGTATGATATGAAAACAGTCACAGCATCGGGGTTTTTATTAACTTCAACCTTATCACTCGTAATCGCCGCTGCCACGATTGGAGAACGTCTAGGTGTGATTAGCTCGGAAATGAGAGGAACCTTGATTTTGGTTGCTGTCATCACGTCTATTTTCACGCCAATGGTTTTTAAAAAACTGTTTCCTCAGGACCATGTGCAAAATAAAAAAGTCAAAGTTGCCTTTATTGGTGCAAACCAACTAACACTCCAAGTATCGCGCCAACTCGAGACAACCCTTTATGACTCCATCTTGTATACGACGATGCAAGAAAAAGCGGATAAGCCAATTGCCGATTCATTGTTTGATCTAGTGGAGATTCCCGATTACTCTCTGGAAACAATTACTGATAGGACGAAGGTACTGCAGGCTGATTGTGTTGTGATCTTAACCTGGGATCAGGAAACGAACGCTATTTTAGCGAGAGCTTTGAAGGAAAAAGGGATTCCGCGAGTGATTGCAAGAGTGGAAGGTTCTTCCTTGCAGGATAAACTGCGTGAACACGAGATTGAGATATTTTCTGGATTTTTGGCTCAGCAAACACTTCTACGGGCATCCATTGAGGCTCCAGGTTTAATGAGGATTTTATCAAGCCAGGATACTTCATTATTTGAAATCAAAATGCTCAATGAGGAATTTGTTAGTATGGAGTTAAGAACATTTCCTTTTACTGGAGATGTCATCTTTGTTCGGATTTTCCGGGGCAAAGATTCTTTAATTCCGCATGGCGATACAGAACTTTTGCTAAATGATCGACTCATCGTGACAGGTTCAAGAAAGTACGTCGAACAGCTCAAACGAGAATTAGAGTTTTGTCAAAGGTGTTAAACATTTGTTGTTTTGGTAAGGATGAGGATGAAGTGGGGAAATAATTCTTTCTTTTTATAATATGTTATAGTAGAATTAGTACTAGGTACTAATATCATGTATTAATAGGAGGGTAATTGATGTCTCTGTTATCCGGAAAAACTTATGTAGTTATGGGTGTTGCAAATAAAAGAAGTATTGCCTGGGGAATCGCTCGTTCCTTGCATGCATCAGGAGCAAGATTGATTTTTACATATGCAGGCGAAAGATTTGAAAAAGGTGTACGTGATTTGACTGACACACTTGAAGGCGCTGATTCTATCCTTTTACCGTGTGACGTAACGTCTGATGAAGATATTGCTAAATGTTTTGCCCAAATCAAGGAGCAAGTCGGCACGATTCATGGTTTGGCTCACTGTATCGCTTTTGCCAATAAGGAAGAGCTCGAAGGTGACTATATGACCACCAATCGTGATGGATTCCTTTTGGCACACAATATTAGCTCTTATTCTTTAACAGCTGTGGCAAAGGAAGCAAAGGAGCTAATGACAGAAGGCGGAAGCATCATCGCTTTAACCTACCTTGGTGGAGAGCGCGTATTGCCAAACTACAATGTCATGGGTGTTGCCAAAGCTTCACTTGAAGCAAGTGTACGCTATTTAGCAAATGATATGGGTAAATACGGAATCCGTGTAAACTCCATTTCTGCTGGCCCAATCCGCACGCTTTCAGCTAAAGGAATTGGTGACTTCAACCTAATCCTTAAGCATATCGAAGAACGTGCTCCACTTCATCGTGCGACTACGACTGAAGAGGTTGGCGATACTGCCGTATTCCTATTCAGCGACATGTCTCGTGGTATCACTGGCGAGAATATCCACGTTGATTCAGGCTTCCATATTACTGCATAATATTATTGTGAGAAACCCAAGCCCTGCTAAGCGATTAGTGGCTTGGGTTTTTTTGCGTTGGAAAATAATAAGGAGAGGAGGAGAAATTTAGAATTAGTTTAATCTACGGATAAAGCTCAAAAATCTCCGGATAAAACCCAAAAATCTACGGATAAAATGCAAAATCTACGGATAAAACCTAAAATCTCCGGATAGAGAGCGGAATCCACGGATAGAACGCTACAATCCAGAGAGCTACGCCCCGCCAAACCACAACAAATTGTCAATCTAGATAATTTTTTCCCGACAGATTCATAAATTTCCCTTAGAAGAAGAAAATAAATAATACGATAAATTGAAACTTAAGGCAGGAAGGGAAATGGAATGAAAAATTACCTAGTTACAGTGTTCAAAATTCAATTAATCCTTGCGATACTTGCATCCATTTTGACAGGGTGTGCCGATTACTCTGGCGAGGAAACAAAAATGGCATTAATCAAGAAAGTAGATCCGAAACCAACAGTGTTCGGAGAAAATGAATCACAGGATTTAAAAACGATTAAACGTGTAAGAGAAGAGGTGATGGCGATTGAGCCAGTTTATGATGTGGCAATTGTAAAGGGAGATAAAGATACAATTGTTGCCTACAAAGTAAAACATATGCACCGCTTCAAAATGAAACAAATTGAAAAAGAGATCAACAGCGTACTTGAAAAAAAGTTTCCGAAAGAGGATTTTATTATTTCAAGTGACTATAAGATATTTCTGGAGGTTATTGAATTAATTGATGATGAAAATAACCCTAATTATTCCGATAAAAAAGCAAAAGAGAAAATAAAGGAAATCATCGAACTGAAAAAAGAACTTACATAAGCAGGGGTGATTCTAATGGGAAAAAAAGAGAAGTTAAAAAAACTGACACCACAGCAATTGCAATATCAAGAACTGCAGCAGAAGCATGAAACACAACGCCCGGTCCTTAAAAACTGTATAAAGGCATTTTTTGTTGGCGGCTTTATTTGCTTAATTGGTCAAGCAGTAAGTTATTTCTATATTTATTTTTTTAATTTTACAGAACAAACAGCAGGAAATCCGACAGTGGCGACGATGGTCTTTTTTGCCATGCTTTTAACAGGGTTTGGCGTTTATGATCGGATTGGTCAATTTGGTGGAGCAGGAAGTGCGGTCCCAGTGACTGGATTTGGCAATGCTGTTATTTCTGCGGCAATTGAGCATCGAACGGAAGGGTTTGTGCTTGGTGTTGGCGGAAATATGTTTAAGCTTGCTGGTTCCGTTATTTTATTTGGAGTATTTTCAGCATTTGTGGTTGCCTTAATCAAAACTCTATTGAAAATTTGGGGGGTTATTTAAATGCTTAAAGGCAGGCAAAGCTGGATTTTTGAAAATAAGCCATCAATCATTGCAACAGGAGTGTCAGGCGGACCGTTTGAGGCAAATGGTAATCTGGCAACTGATTTTGATATTTTGCATGAAGACCTTTGGATGGGAGAGGACTCGTATGAAAAGGCCCATCGTTTGTTAATTGAGGAGGCATGTGCAACTGCTTTAAAAAAAGGGAAGCTTGAGAAGGATCAGGTTCATTTTTTTATTGCAGGTGATTTAATTAATCAAATAACCCCGACAAGCTTTGCGGCAAGAAGATTCCAAATTCCTTATATGGGGATTTTCGGGGCTTGTTCAACCTCGATGGAGGGGTTAGCTCTTGCATCCTTCCTGATTAATTATCAGGGGGCGGAGTTTATTTTAACAGGAGCAGCAAGCCATAATGCGGCTGCTGAAAGACAATTTCGATATCCGACAGAATACGGTGGTCAAAAACCGCCAACAGCTCAATGGACAGTTACTGGTGCTGGTGTTGCTCTAGTTTCCAAACATAAAGAGGAGGGGTATTATCCTGTAACAACTTCGGCAACGATTGGCAAGGTCGTCGATATGGGACTTTCAGATCCGTTCAACATGGGTGGAGCGATGGCGCCAGCAGCAGCTGATACAATTGCCGCTCATTTTCGGGATTTGAAGCGGTCCCCCGACTATTATGACTTAATTGTGACTGGTGACCTTGGCAGAATCGGCCATGAAACCGCAATTGATTTATTAAATAAAAATGGGATTAAGCTGTCTGAGGAAAAATTTAAGGATTGCGGCCTATTAATTTACAAGGAAGACCAGCCTGTTCAAGCTGGCGGCAGCGGTGCCGGTTGTTCTGCAACTGTCCTCTATGGACATTTGTTGAACGAAATGAAAAAAGGGACCTATAAAAAAATCCTATTAGTGGCGACAGGAGCATTGCTATCGCCATTATCGTTTCAGCAAAATGAATCGATTCCGTGCATTGCTCATGCAGTGTCAATCGAGATTGAATGAATTTGTCGAAGCTTGGATTTTGCAAGGCAATAGTGTTTTTACTTACACAATATTGTTCTTGGCATCAGTCTATTGCAACCAGCTATTAAAGTCTAATGGGAGGAATTCGTTATGCTTGCGATGTTTTTTTGGGCTTTTGTAGTAGGAGGGCTTATTTGTGTGATTGGACAGCTTTTATTTGATGTTGCAAAACTTACACCAGGCCACACCCTTAGCCTGTTGGTGGTAATCGGTGCGATATTGGACGGCTTTGGTCTATACGAGCCGTTTACGGACTTTGCTGGAGCGGGAGCAACGATTCCGATCACCAGCTTTGGGAACTCCCTCGTACATGGCGCCTTGCAGGAAGCTGAGCAACATGGCCTTGTTGGGGTATTAACCTGGATGTTCGAAGTAACTAGCTCCGGGATATCGGCAGCGATCATCTTTGGCTTTATCGGTGCCCTCGTGTTTAAGCCAAAAGGTTAATCGTCATGAGTGAAGCCGAGTTAAATGCTATGTAACCATAATGGTCCTCACTAATTCTTAAGTGCCAATTAATTTTTTGGCCTCGCCTATAACACTTTCTTTACTTTTACATATGTTATATTGAGCAAAGAAAAAGTGAGGTGACAATCTATGGGCTTTGGTTACGGTTACGGTTGCGGCGGTTATGGTTATGGCGGCGGCTACGGCTACGGCGGTTCAACATTCGTACTAATCGTCGTATTGTTCATCTTGTTAATTATTGTTGGCGCAAGCTTCTACAACTAATAATAGCAAGGTAATAACAATAACGAACAAACATGAAGAGGTTGTCTACTATATCGGTGATGCATCTAATTGTTCTTATTATCACAAAGAACTCGTTGCGGCTAACCTATATAGTAGGTCAGCCTCTTTCTTATTGTAAAATAAAGAAGCGAAGCGTTTAGCACAACGATGACATAACCCATTCACCAATCCTGTCTTTTTTTCATAAGATAAAGAAGTTAAAGAAGGAGGCGTGATTTACCACTATGGATAACGGGTTCTTTAAAAATGTTGAAAAGAAAACTGGCGTGAATATGCAGGATATTTTCGCTTTAGCGAATTCATTACAAAATGCAAACTTTAAAGATGAAAAAACAGTAAGAGGTGTCATCCGCAAGGTATCGCAAATTGCCGGCAAGCCAGTTTCAAAGGAAATGGAAGACAAAATTGTTCAATCCATCGTTAAAGACGGCAAACAGCTAGACTTCAACTCCATTTCAAAAATGATCAATAAAAAATAACCAATGGCCACTTCATAACAAATCAAGATAAGCAGAAGGGTAGCCTCCATAGCCATCACCTCGGAATTCCATTTCTTACAAAATGGAAACACCACAGTGAAACATGCCAGGAGACTACCCCTTATTTCCAAGAAATTAAAAATCGAGAAGAATTCGCCTTTTTGCCACGAAACCGCTGGGGTACCGATAGATAAAGCAGCTCCATCGCCCTCGTAACTGCAACATATAGCAATCTGCGTTCTTCCTCTAATGGAGATGCATCTCCACCGCGCAGCGATTCAAGCGAATAATCGTGTGGTATCGTTCCATCCACATTCCCTAGTACATAAACTGTATTGTATTCTAAACCTTTTGAGCGGTGAATCGTGCTTAAAGTAACTGCATCTTGGGCCGATTTAGAAATCCGCTTCATTTCGATATTCATTGCCTTCATGTGATCGGTGTGTTCAAGAAAGTCACGGATATTGGTAAAGTTCTTCGCAGCAACCTTTAAATCACGGACATCATCAGAGCCTTTATCGAGCATATTCCCTTCATTGCCACGCTTTTTCACAAAATCCGCAAAGCCCAGCTCTTTTTCCACCATTTCAATTGCAACAGCAGGTGCCATCGAGGACAAACCGCGCAAAATCGGAACAAGCTTTTTTAGTTTCCTAGTTTGAAAGGCATAAGATGTTTTGATTTTTGCCAACGCTTCGAGCAGCGTGCAATCCTGGAGAATGCTTTCTGCCTTTATATCCTGAAGTACAGATTGCTTGATAAAGAGAGCAGGAAGAATGGTTTTAATCGCATTTTGATCATCTTCATTAATGCTTAATTGCAAGAACGCCAACATTCCTTTGACAATAAAACGTTCATAAAAGGACTCGATATCCTGGTCAATTTTAAACGGAATACTTGAATGGACAAGGCGTTCAAAGCAAGCTCGGCTTCCGGTATTTGTTCGGAACAAGATCGCAAAATCGCTTGGACGTTTACCTTGGCCGATTTTTTCAAGAATGTCTGTCAGTATCATCGTCGCTTCTTCCTCTTCATCGTACGGGTAGAAGCAGACAGGCGCCTCTGAGTGAGCGTATTGTGCATTCATCGTTTTCGCACGGCGCCGTTTATTTTGGCTAATAATTTGATTCGCAACCGAGACGATTTCGTGACTAGAGCGATAATTCTGATCCAACACGACCATTCGCGCAGTTGGAAAATCGTATTCAAATTCCAATAGATAAGATGGATCGCTGCCACGGAATGCGTAAATCGACTGATCATCGTCACCGACGGCACAAACATTTTTCGATCTTGCCGAAAGCAGCTTGATTAGCTCATATTGCACTTTATTAATATCCTGAAACTCATCAATTAAAAAATACTGAAACCGAGTTTGATAGTTTTCAAGAAGAGCAGGGTCATCCTTAAACAGCTGATAGCATCCAATTAACATATCATCAAAATCAAACAAATGATTGTTTCGCAGGCTTTGCTCGTAATGCTTATACAAAATGGCGACCTTTTCCTCCCAGGCATCGGCTGGTTTAACCGTATCTGGCCACTCAAGATTGTTTTTCCAATAGCTGATCTTTTGAAGAGCAAGATCATAGGAAAACTCTTTCTCATCCAGCTCTAGCTCACGACCTGCTTCCTTAAGAATTTGCTCCTTCTGCCAATCCTTTTTCAATAGATTGCGAGAATCCCATTTTTCACGAGCATGAAAGGAGAGAATCCGGTAAAAAATGCTGTGAAAAGTACCTGTCACAAGCTGATTCACACTTCTTGCAGACAAGCTCGGATACCGAGTCAATCGTTCTTTCATCTCCGCCGCCGCCTTGGCGGTAAATGTCACGAGCATAATTGAGTTCGGCTGAATCTGTTTTTCAACGAGCATAAATGCGGTTCGTGCCGTTAACACACGCGTTTTCCCACTTCCGGCTTCTGGCAAGAACAAGTAGTGGACCTTCTGTATCAGAAACAGCCTCTGCCTGGCTTTTATCAAGTGTAAACCCATGACGCGCAAGTTCAGCTAAATAGGAATGGTCATGCTGTTCAAGTGTGAATGCAGGTGTGGCAACAAACGTTTTTGTCACCTTCAATGGACGGGCCAGCTTTTTCACAGTTTCGCGAGTTACGGTTGCAGTTTGGGTTGATTGAATCGAACGCGAAACCGGAACCCGAAAGCCGTTTCGTTCGATATAGCTTGTTTCCTCTGTAGGAGCGGGGGCTTCCTGATTGGGTTCTGGTAAATCTGTACATTGGCCGGAACTAGGATGAACATGGAAGAAATGGGGTTCCCGCGTAATGCCCAAATAAAGCCGCATCTGATCGCCGCAGCTCGGGCAAGCCAGTTCACCTCTTTTCCAGCTTCATAGATTCTCTGGTATTCTTCACGGTTCAATTTATTTAAATGGATTTTATCATCATGGAATATTGCAGTTTTCATTGGAGGATTCCTCTTTTTACTAGATTATAGGGAGGTGCTATTGCTACTGGTTTGGTTTAGGTAGCCTCTAATTGAAAAATATTTCAATTAGAGCAGTTACGTTTGAGAATTTATGTCGTTGAACGGTTTCCCGTTTCGGAAAAATACTAAATTCTACTCATTATTTAACATAATTTTAGTTATTTTTAGCAGAAAGCATGCTGTTTTTAGAAAATATCTTAATTTCTTAATAAAATAATGACTTTTCTACAAAATAAATGCACGAGTAGTGTCATATATGCACGTTTGGAAGCGGATATGATTCAATTGAAAAAATATATGAACGACTTGAAAAAATTTATGAAACAACTTTTAAAATATATGCACGACTTTTTTGGACATATGCACGTTTAACCTCGATATGCATATAAAAATCGAGATATGCACGTTTCGAAGCTGATATGCACGACTTCGTATCAACAAGGTCGCTATAACTTATATGGACGCCTGTCTATTTGATGTGGTATCTCCAACTCTTCACCAATATTGAATGACAAGCATAATTACGTCCCCAGTTGAATACAACACCAAAAGCAATACAAAGCTAATCATAACAAAATTTCCAACCAAGCTAAAGAAAGAAAAGTTGGCAAACAAAAAACATGCATGTGCTTCTCAGCTACCATGCATGTTCTAATTACTCCACTATTTTCTTCATCGTCTTATGCGGAATTCCTGCATCAAGAAATTCCTCGGACACAACCTCATACCCTAATTTGCTATAAAAAGGAATCGCTTGCGTTTGCGCATTCAGCTTCAGACTCGTAAGCCCAAGCCCTTTAGCATGCTGTTCGATTGCGTTCATTACCTCATTACCTGCACCAGTCCCGCGATAGTCCATTAAGACACAAATGCGTTCGACCTTCCCGATTCCATCTAGCACGCGGAAGCGACCTGCCGAACCGGCTCACCACCTTCATATAGAACGAAATGCGTCGCACTTCCTTCGTGTTCATCAATTTCCTCCTCGACTGGAACGTTTTGTTCCTCAACAAAGACTGTTTTCCGCACATAATAGGCATCCTGTAATTCCTGTTCGTTGCTGACAATTTTCGTGTGCATTTCTTTATTCCTTTCCAAAACGAAATGTTTCATAGACAGTCCAAGACTCATTTTCAAGCTGATATAGTAAATGGAAGCGGTCGACCATCTCCTCGTGCTCCATCTTCATCATCCGCATTGAACCGTAAACATCGGAGTGCTCATCATCCGAGAGCTCTTGCCCAATCGTAATATGCGGCACAAAGCTAAATTCTGGCTTATCGCCAATCAAATCAGTATGGAGCTGTTGATGTAGCTGGAGGAGTTCTTCAGTCGGATTAATTTTAAAATAAATCACATTATTAACAGGCTTAAATGAACTTACCTTTAACACCTGGAGCGAAAACGGCTTACTGTTACTTGCAATCTGTGCCAATCTGACCGTAATGTCCTTCATCTGAGCGTCTGACGCCTCAAAAGGCCCCTTCAACGTTAAATGTGGAGAAATTAATGCATAATGTGGATCATACCGTTTCCGGTAAGAATTCGCTAAATCCTGCAGTTTTTTTGATGGGAAAATAGCAACACCAAATTTCATAACATTACCTCCCGGATCGTTCATTTTTGGAAAAATAAAGCAGCATGTCTGTTAAGCTTGCATACCTCAAGGCTGCAATATTACGAGTAGATGAAGTTTATTATACCAAAAGTAAAAATGAAACCCTTTTCCGACAATGTCCTAATGGCAATGGATTATCTTCCAAACAAGAACTTCAAGGCATGCTCGAGATCTGGCTGCCAATACGTCCAAGTGTGGTCTCCATCAAATTCGTGATAGGAATAGGAAAATCCTTTTTCTTTAAGCACTTTAGCCAAAATTCTATTAGGCCCAATAAAGTTCTCCAGCTTGCCCTTTGTTGTTTTGACGGATAGCTCAGCTTTGCCGACAACATGGTAAATTTCAAGTAAATGGGGCTGTTGAAATGAATGCAAGGAAGCGAGAATATCTTCAGTCACATATGGGGACTGAAGCGCCACCTTCCCAAATGTGTGCGGAAATTGAAGGGCAGCCCGAAACGATACATATCCTGCTAACGAATCGCCAATTAAAGCTCTGCCCATGCCCATTTGGTAAGTTGGAAATTCCTTATCCAAAAAAGGTACAAGCTCGTGTACTAAAAATTGAAGATAGGACTCAGATTTTTCACCATCTGGATGGTATTTCTCAAGGCGATCACGCCCGTTTTTATAGGGAAGACCCACAATGATCAAGCGTTCAATTTCCTTGCGCGCCAACAGTTCATCGGCAAACTTCCCAATTCTTCCAAGCTGAAAATAGTCTGCACCGTCCTGAGCAATTAATACATGATATTTATAAAGATGGGAGAAGGAGGGGGGCAAGTAAACAAGAAAGTCCACATTCTCTGCCAGCTTTTTACTGTAAATGGTGTAATCCTGTACGGTACCTCGTGGATAATCCAACGTAATAACTCCTTTCTTGAAGGACTTATGCTTTGGCAAAATTTTACCACAATCATCACAACAAGTTGAAGAATCGAATGCCCTATTTCTATTTTATGGTCACCTATTCCAAAAAAGGTTGACATATTTTTTTATATGAATATAATTAGAAATGTACCGTTTTGATGTGTACAAAATATTACATACGATTTGGTAGCTCAGCGGGAGAGCACCACGTTGACAGCGTGGGGGTCGTGGGTTCAATCCCCACCCAGATCATTAATTTGACAGGCTTTAAGGCACATTTCCATTCTTTGGAGATGTGCCTTTTGCGTATCTTTAAATTTATTAAGTATGCAAGCCCAGTTTCAGGAATCATGATGTTGTATGGAATCAGATATAAGTTATAGTGGATTTTTTAGAAATTTAGGCTTTTAAAAATTAACCTAACTTAATTCCTGCATCAACTAATGCTTTCTCGACTATTTCCATCACAATTTGGCTCTGTTCTAACATATAATCGGCTTTAGTGTAATCACTTTCCTTGATCATTCTTGCAAACTCACAAAATTCTTCATACATCCTGTGGGGATGGATTTTATTATCGATGATTTGGCTGTCCTCATCATTCATATTCAACACAAAAGAATCACATACGTTAGCTGGCCCGTTTAATACAATGGATCCTTTATCGCCTTGAATTAGAGTGCGTATCGGTGCTGTCGAGTCTTTTGCACCAATACATGCTACTTTACAGGTAGAATAGTTTAATAAAAGAATACCAGAAGTATCAATATCCCTCTCAACGTTTGCAAGATAAGTGACCGAAGTAGGCTTTCCTAAAATTCCAACCACAAAGTGGATATTGTATATATTTAGGTCCATTAATGCTCCTCCACCTGCTTTAGGATTAAAAGCTGGCAAGATTTCACCTTTTTTGAAAGCATTATAGCGAGATGAATATTGAGAATAATTACATTCAATGATTTTCAAATCTCCTAGATGATTAACGGATTCTTTAATTGCTAAGTAATTTGATAAATACTGCGTCGTGATCGCTTCAAGCAAAATGAGCTTATTTTTTTTAGCAATGTTTCTTAGCTCAGTAAACTCAGAAAGTTTTAAAGTAAATGGTTTTTCACAAATGACATTCTTTCCTCTTAATAAGGCTTCTTCTGTAAAAGAATAATGCAGGTGATTAGGTAAACCAATATACAATGTGTCAATCTCTTGATCCATTAAGCATTCGCTATAAGCTGTGTATATTTTTCTAATTCCGTATTTACGCGACATTGCTTCCATTGTGGGTATAGCTTCTTCGGTGCCAAAGATGGCGACTAAGTCTGTATCTGGTAAATCTCCAGCCATCGTTAAATAATCAGTGACTATCTGACCAGAACCTAGTATGGCAAGTTTCATGTCAGTTCTCACTTTCTTTAATGTATGATGACGATGCGTCAGTAGTATTAGAATGTAGACTTTCTATTTTATTGATACCTTCCTCTAAAATCTCCATTTGTCTTATCGTTTCTTCATCCTTAATAATTTTTTCGTTTCCATTTAAAATTGATTGATAAACACCTTCATAAACTTGTCCGTAATCACCAACTTCTGACATCACTTTTTCTTCATGATAGTTTCCTGCTTCATCAACAAAAGTTAGAATTCCATAGTGTTCTGGTAAATCAATACCGAAATCCTCGTTAGTCGGCATATAAAATAGTTTCAAATGTTCTTCTTGTCGATCTTTTGTCTGTTTAACAAAAACTCCTCTATTCCCATATACGACAAAGCTAGGACGTTCTTTCAAACGGAAATAGCTGGATTTAATAGAAACTTTTTTAGAGTCATAAAAGAAGTCCAAATCAAAATAGTCATTCATATGTCCTTTTCCAAGAAGTTGTCTAACATCATAAGTAATAGTATTCGGATTACCAAAGAAAGATAAAACTTGATCGATCGTATGACATCCGTGTCCATATAAATAGCTGAATCCCCTTGAAAATTTCACAGACTTTGGTACTTCAGGTCTAAAATAATCATAGTGCATTTCAACTTCTAAAATATCACCTAGTACTCCACTATTAATGACCTTTTGTACTGTTAGGAAATCTGAATCAAATCGGCGATTTTGATAACATTGAATAAATAGATTTTTTTCTTTTGCATAGGCAAATAACTCTTTTGCTTGTTCAGAGGTCTGTGTAAATGGCTTTTCGAGTAATACATGCTTTCCCTTATCTAAAGCAAGTTTAGCGTAATGATAGTGGTATTCTAATGGGGTACAAATGACGACTAATTGAATCTCATCGTCCTTCCAGACTTTTTCTAAATCATCAACATAATTTACTTCTGGTATCTTCTCCCAAGCGCTGTTGTTTCGTGGTGAATAAATAGTTTTCACACGAATATTTTCATTTTTTAATGAAAATGGTAAGTGATAACGGTTGGTGCTTTTTCCGTTTCCGATATAGCCTATTGTTAACATTAATATTCCTCCAATTCACTTTTGGTAGCTTGATTATAGATGTGATAAAAAGGGTTGGATACACTTTTAAACTAATTAGGATCTCGTTTTCAATAATAGTTTAATTGAGTGTTATTTGGCTGAACATAATGTTTAAAGAAGAGTTAATTTGGGCGATTTGGTATATTATTCATAAATAATAATCATTTTGTATTATGAGTGATTTACTTTAGTGGTTATCGTAAATCCATATGGAGGAGAGACATGACTTTATTAAAGAAGCTTGAACAAAAGCAAAACTTTACTGACACTGAAATAAGGATTGCTGATTATATATTAATAAACCTTGAGGATGTTCCGAATATGTATATTAAAGAGCTTGCAGAAAACGCATTTACCTCTCACTCTGCAATTATTAGACTATGTCAGAAATTAGGATTCTCAGGTTATAGAGATTTCAAAGTAACATTAATCCATGAAATTCAAAGTAATAAACACGCATTTGCACATGTTGACCCTAATTTTCCGTTTCTACCAAATGACAGTTCAATCAACATTGCGAAGAAGATGGCGGATTTGACAATTGAAACAATCAGAAAGACTTTAGTGAAACTAGATAAGAATCAATTAAATAAAGCAGTAGAAATGATCAAAAATGCTAACAGAATTTACCTTTTTGGGAGTGGGGACTCTCAGATCCGTGCTCGGAGCTTTCAAAACAAGTTTGTTAAAATTAACAAACACTTAATCATTGCTGATGAGTATGGGGAAGCAACATGGAATGCATTAAACTTGGACAAAACGGATTGTGCTATTTTTATTAGCTATGCTGGTCACTCGATTTTTCACCTGAAAATACTTAAATATTTAGCTGCAATGAAAATTCCTACGATCATTTTAACTGGTAATTCGGAATCGATGATGTCTAAAATGTGTGAGTTAACAATTGAGGTGCCTTATGATGAATATGACTTTTTAAAAGTGGGGACCTTTTCTTCCCAAATATCATTTGAATATATTCTTGATACATTATTTTCAATTGTTTATGCGAAGGATTATACCAAAAACCTCCATAACCTAAAGAAAAAGGAAGAGGTATTTAGAAAATGGGATCTGCTTTAAATAATACGTAATCAATTTGTTCTTGGTTTTCCAAGTATCCAACTGTAACAAGTTAAGAAAATTTGAAGAAAAAGAACCTATCAATCTAGGTTCTTTTCTTACTACTTAGATAAAATTTACAGATTAAATGCTTCCTTGATTTCATTTAGGAGTTGTTTTGCTCCATTGGGACTTAACACGATTCGTCCATTTGAAAAACTTTGGTTTTGATCGGTTTCATCCCCCGTTACAACACAGGTCATATTTTCTCTATGTTTCTGTAAGATAATCTTATCCTCATTAACATAAATTTCGAGAGGGTCTTTTTCTGCAATTTCTAAAGTTCTCCTTAACTCAATTGGAATAACAATTCTTCCTAATTCGTCAACTTTACGAAGAATACCAGTAGATTTCATGTTCGTCTCCCCTTTGTCCTTGTTCAAAGATTATTCCTATCAGTTAAATAAACATAGAAACAATTACTATATTACAAACCTGTTTGTAAAAGGTCAACAAACATGATAGTTGCAGAAATGATGGTGAAAATATGTAATTGTAAATTGAGTGGAAAATAATATTTAACCTAGAATAATATTTTAAAAAATTAACACATAAAAAAACTCCATCAATTGTTAAGAATTTTTTACCAAATAATTACAGTAGTTAAAACTTTAGTGAAAATATACAAATTTTCCGCAAAAAACACAAAAAAGTTGTTATCAATTTGGATAAAAAAACAAATTCATAAACGACGAAGATTTATTAGGTTCTATATTTTAAAGAAGTGTGTGTTGGTGTAAAGACTGGATTGGATCGATGATTCTTTTAGAAAAATGGTCATTTCCAATTTATTCACATAAATTTACAGAAAAAATTTTTAAAAAATTCATTTGTTCCTTTTTAAATTTTAGAGAGGATTTATTAAAAGGTGGGATGAATCAAAAAGACCCCTCTGATTAAATTTCAGAAAGGTCATTTATCGAAACTATTTTATGCTTTATTTTGAGAGTTCATTTACAATTTGAGCAAGCCCTTCATTGATAGGAGTTGCAGGTCGGCCAAGCAGCTTTTCAAAATCGTTGCTTTCAATTTCTAATGATCCTTCGCGAATACCTTGTTGGATACCGACTAGAAAAGGAATTAGAAAATCAGGTAATCCAGCACTTGTCATGATACTTGCATAAGTTGTGTCATCAACATGCTGAATAGGTACTTCATTTCCTAAAATAGTACTAAGGATTGCAACAAGCTCGTCTTGAGTCACTGGTTTTCCAGAAAGCTCGTAGACCGTATTTTCATGTCCGTCCCCAGCCAATACAGCCGCCGCAGCTTCTGCATAATCCTGTTGCAATGCCCAACCCACCTTGCCGGAAGCCGGCTGATGTCACCCACGGAGTACCTGCTAATACACCTTGAATGCCACTGCTTTCGTTTTCTAGATACCAGTTATTACGTAGGAAGGAATATGGAATTCCTGTTTTTAAAATCGCTTCTTCAGTAGCGCGATGAGGAGGAGCAAGGAACATTGTCGTTTCAGTTGCATTGGCAATACTTGTGTAAGCGATGAATTGTACCTTTGCCTGCTCCGCAGCAGCAACGGCATTGGTGTGCTGACGAATTCTTGTTTCGTTGTCACCATCTGCAGAAATGATTAATAAACGGTCAATTCCAGCAAATGCTGATGTCAATGTTTCAGGTTGGTCAAAATCTCCATGACGAACTTCTACACCTCGAGCGCGCAATGCTTCTGCCTTCTCAGGGTTACGAACACTAACAGCCAGCTCGCTTGCTGGAACTGTTTTTAATAAAGACTCCACTACTTTCGTGCCTAGTTTCCCAGTTGCACCCGTTACTAATATTTTCATTTTCTATTCCTCCAATATGAATTAGTAAGATTTTTGATTAAGTTGTAACTATTTTGATTACCTGTAATCATAATAGTTACTTTTACTGTTTTTGTCAACAGAGTAAAAACAACTTTTCTTGTTAATATATACAATTATTAAGGTATAATAAGATGTAATCACTTTAATTACATGAAAATCGTACTTTTTTATGGTTGTGTTAAATAAGAGTGTTGATTTCCGCTCCAGGTGCTTCGCTTTCCGCGGGGCGGGCGGTGAGCCTCCTCGTCGCTATCGCTCCTGCGGGGTCTAACCAGTCCCGCTGCTCCCGCAGGAGTCTTCGCATCTTCCGCTCCAATCAACTTGTGCCAAAAACAACAATAAGCTTTAACACAGCCTTTTTTATAAATAGATCAGGAAGGTGAATACGATGTCTATTAGCAGTCGGTTTGCTGTTGGAATTCATATACTTACTCTTATTGAGTTTAATAAAGAGATGGTAAACTCGTCAGAATTTATTGCAGAAAGTGTGAACACAAATCCTGTTGTGATCAGAAAAATTATGGGTATGCTTAAAAAGGCAGGCTTAGTAGAGGTTCATCCTGGTATCGCCTGGGCAAAATTAGCAAAGAATTTAGCGGATATAACCTTGCTTGACGTGTATAAGGCGGTTAATGTTGTACAGGAGAAGGAATTGTTTAGTGTACATGAAAATCCTAATCCAGCTTGTCCAGTTGGCCGGAACATTCAAGATACGATCGTCCCGCTGTTATCAACAGCTCAACTAGCATTAGAGAAGGTACTCGAAAATGTAACCATTGAAGATGTAGTGAAAGATATAAATACAAAAGAGGTAGAAAATAATCGTTAATTTAAGAGCTCAACCCTTGATTTAAAAGGGGATGAGCTCTTTTTCAATTTTTAATACCCAACTTCAACCGATGCCACAGCAATATACATCAAATCATTTTTGTCTCCCTTATCCTCGAGGACAATCCCACTTGTTGTCAGCATACCACCCACCATCGTTTCCACTGTCACTTGTCCGTAAGGCAAAACCGCTTTAACCGCTTCTACATCCAGTTTCTCCATATCACAAGGTAAGGCAAGTTTAACATTTACTTTCATATTTTCTGTTGTGTTACCTGGTAGGACAGTGCGGATACCTGGCATTGAATTAAAATGAATGGCATTTTGTACGGCACGTACTGCTGCCTTTGTGATGTTCTGACCGTGCACATCAATTCCCATGCCAGTTTCAATAAACATGATTTTTTCCATACAAATGATCCCCCTTATTTTGACTTTTCCATTTAATTCTAGCGCATGATTAAATTTTATGTCATTTCTAAAGCAAGAAATTTTATCCATTTATGGTAGATCGTTTTAGGATATCAAACCCTATAATGATGTTCTTAGAAAATTCACAAATTTTGGCGTTTGTTAGCTCCAAAATCAATTATTCTAAATGTGTAAACATTTGGGAGGTGCTTGAATTGTATAAACTGCAAATTTGTAATGCTCAAACCCAAGAAATAGTGCGTGAAAAAACGTATAAAAAACCTGAGCTCCTACTAAGTTTTTTTGATTTAGCTGAAAGTGGTCACGAATGTTTAGTGTTTGATGAGAATCTAAAAACCTTCAAGGGTGATTATATTTCACATGCCACCTTTGATGAAGGGGACTGCAAGGTCTATAAAGGCTTTTTTCAGCTTCAAGAATCGGAAATACAGGCAAGAATGTCAAATTAAAATAACATACAATATATTTTTTTAAGCAAGGAGGGCTCATCGAATGGGTCCTCCATTTTTAAATTATATCTATCGAAATGTTAGTTTTTATTTTTAATTTTTTTTAGTAGAGCATTATAGTAAAATAAAAAAGTTTTTCGACAAAATTATCTTAATAATTGAACAATGGATTAATTGACTGATGTATAATGAAGACAGTAAAGATAATGACTTTAATCTGTAGCCTAGCTCCACTTTAATCAAAATTAGGTGGAAAGGTTTTTCATAAATAGGAGGTTGAAGGCTGTTGGTCAATCGTGAAGTCCCATTGAGAGAAAGAAGTATCGTATTTATAGGATTCATGGGAGTAGGCAAAACTACTATAGGGAAGAGAGTAGCAAAAAAGCTATATCGGGATTTTATCGATGTCGATGAAGAAATTGAAAAGGAATATGGAATGCCTGTTTCACAAATATTTAATAAACTTGGTGAAAAAGCATTTCGCGAAAGGGAGAAAAATTTAATTACGGACTTATGTAAGCATAAATTAAAAATTATTTCTCTCGGAGGTGGAGCCTTTTTACAAGAGGATATTCGAAAGGTATGTTTATCCGAATGTATTGTCTTCTTTTTAGACTTGTCCTGGGAAGGTTGGAAAGATCGAATTAGTTTAATTATTGATAGCCGACCAGTTCTACAAGGAAAATCGATTGAAGAAATAGAAGAGCTATTTTATAAACGGCAAGAAATCTACTCTGTTCACCATTCAAAGGTTGAAACGGATAACCATGATAGTGAAGAGGTCGCCGATTATATTGTCGATTCATTAAAGTTAGCTTGGGAGTTACATGAACCAAGGTAACTTTAATATTTTATCGTGTTGTAAAGTTCAATTGAAATTTAATATATAAAAAGCTAGTATTTTTGAGCCCAACATTAGTTATAAGAAATTGTTCAATAAACTTTGTATTTATTATGACATTTTTCATAGGCAGTTGCTTGTCGTCATGCAATTCATTTAGTATGTACCATAAACATGAAGGAAACTGACGTAATTGCTTGATGAGGAGTGTTAGTATGGTCACTATCAATGATGAAATGTTAAGTGCGTTAGGATATGATGCCATCGATTTGATCCTAGGAATTGATTCTACGATATTATCGGAAACTGAAAAACGTATGTTAGTAAACCTTATTCTTCTGTCAAATGAGGATGAATTGATTTGGGCTAAAATTAAGAATATATTCGAGGTAGAGACGGAAGATTTTGTTACAAAAATGTTAGAATTAGCAAAAATATAATCTATTTAAGCAAAAGAAATAATCGACCTACTGTATATGGGTAGGAGATTATTTCTTTTTTTATATATAGTTATTTTCTATGGATATTACGAAAAATATGAATTAGACTTTAAAAAAGAGTCGTAGCATAATGAGATTGTACAATATTTCACAAAGTTAATTAGGAAGATAATTGTTTAGCCATAATAAATTAAAAAGGGTGAGTGAGATTATGAGCACACTGACTATAAAGGATATGACGATTGGAGAAGGAATTCCCAAAATTATTGTCCCTTTAGTAGGAGTATCTGAGCAACAAATATTAGAAGAAGCAAAATTAGTAAAGGACTTACAACCTGATGTTGTGGAATGGCGTGTTGATATATATGAACACGTAGAAGATTTAAACGCTGTAAAAAAAATGATTGCAAAATTACGCGAAGAATTATCTGAAACACTGATTCTTTTTACTTTTAGAAGTCATAAAGAAGGTGGTAACAAAGAGATCAGTGACAGTTTTTATGTTGAACTGAATCAGACAGCCATTCGTACGAGAAACATTGATTTTGTTGATGTAGAGTTATTTAATGAAGCAGAGAATGTGAAGGCAATTGTGTCGGTGGCAAAAGAGAATGGGGTTTTAGTCATTATGTCTAACCATGATTTCTTTAAAACGCCTCCAAAGGGAGTAATCATTGAGCGTCTACGCAAAATGCAAGAATACGGGGCAGATATCCCGAAAATTGCCGTAATGCCAACAAGTATTGAAGATGTAATCACATTAATCGACGCAACAAATACGATGAAAACAAAATATGCGGATCGACCACTTATCACCATGTCAATGGGAGGTACAGGAGTGATCAGTCGTTTGGCTGGAGAAGTATTTGGTTCTGCATTCACTTTTGGTGCTGGAAAAGCTGCTTCTGCCCCAGGACAAATTCCTGTTGCAGAATTAAGAACAGTGTTGGAAATTCTACACAAAAGCATGTAATTTTGTAAGGGAAGAGGACATATGAACTTGTTATCTTCCCTTATTTTAAAGGATTCATGAATGGGAAGGTGTCCTGTTCTAATTCGTTAGGTGGATCAAAAACATAGATAAAAACTATGAATAATGATGTAATTTTCAATTAGATTTATATATTTTTATGATTTATACTCAATTCATCAAGACGATGTACCAAATGAATACCCCTAGTGAATGATCGAAACAAAGATTTTTTATAGACAAGTATGTGAAATCATTCACAAAATGTTCGAATTATAGCTTTACAAAAATTCAAAATGAAATCAATTCTAAAAAAGAATGTAGGAGGAACTTTTCATGGCAGATCTTGGACGTATTGATGGCAGAACAAAATTACTAGGGCTCTTAGCAACCCCGATTGGTCACTCATTATCACCAGCAATGCATAATATGTCACTTAGAAAATTGGGACTTAATTATGCTTACATGGCTTTCGAGGTTGGCAACGCTCAATTAGCTGATGTTGTAACAGGGATGCGCGCTCTAAATGTGAGAGGCTTTAACGTATCCATGCCGAATAAAACAAAAATTCTTCCGCTTTTGGATGAACTTTCACCAGCAGCTCAATTTGCAGGAGCCGTTAACACAGTAGTGAACGAAGATGGGAAACTAATCGGTCATATTACTGATGGTACAGGTTATATGCGATCATTAAAGGAAAACGGAATTGATGTGGTTGGAAAGAAAATGACTCTTCTCGGTGCAGGGGGAGCAGCTACAGCGATTGCCATTCAAGCAGCATTAGACGGAGTTGCTGAGATTTCAATCTTTAACCGTGATGATGAATTTTTTGCAAGAGCTGAAAAAAATGCCCGAATTATTAATGAAGAGATGAAAGAAGTAAATTGCAAAGCAACTGTTTATCACCTTGATGATATTGAAACTTTGAAAGCTGAAATTGCTAGCAGTGACATTTTAACAAATGCAACGGGTGTTGGAATGAAACCTTTAGAAGATCAAAGCCTGATTCAAGATGTTTCTTGGCTTCGCCCAGAATTGATTGTATCGGATGTTGTATATATTCCACGTAAGACTAAGCTTCTTGAAATGGCTGAAGAAGTTGGATGTCAAACGCTAAATGGCTTAGGTATGATGCTATGGCAGGGTGCGAAAGCATTTGAGATTTGGACAGGTCAAGAAATGCCTGTGGACTATGTGAAAGAGCAAATGTTTTAAACTTTTGCCCTCAAAAAATGAAAAGGGAGTTGTACCCCATGAAAAACAGGTACTTACCAACAGCAATTGTCCTTTATATTAACTATTTTGTTCATGGTATGGGCGTAATTATCCTAGCTCAAAACATGAAATTCTTAACTGAGCAGCTTCACACAGATAATGCTGGGGTAGCTTATGTCATCTCTGCATTAGGGATTGGCCGCTTAATTGCATTATTTTTATCAGGTGCCCTATCTGATAAATTCGGTCGTAAGCCTTTTGTTTCAATCGGAATGGGGATATACGCATTGTTCTTTATTGGAATATTGTTTAGCCCGAATGTCCAAGTTGCTTTTGTTTTTGCCTTAATTGCAGGTATTGCGAATTCAGTTTTAGACTCAGGAACATATCCAGCCTTAATGGAATCTTTCCCAAAATCAGCTGGTACTGCAAACGTAATAATCAAAGCTTTTATCTCTGGCGGTCAATTTGCTCTTCCAATGATTATCGGTTTTATTATTAACAATGATTTATACTATGGTATTTCTTTCATTATTCCACTTGCTATCTTTGCACTGAATGGGATTTTCCTTGCTAAAATGAAATTCCCATCGATGATTTCAAGCAACGAAGGAGCAGCTGAGACAGAAACAGCATTTGCATCGAAACCGAAGTTTTGGGTTGAAGGTCTCGCAATCATTCTAATTGGTTATACAGCTACCGCAACTTTCTATCTGATTCAAGTATGGCTTCCAACCTATGGTCAAGAGGTAGTAGGAATGCCTGAAGTAACGGCACTTAAGTTAATTAGTTATTATAGTTTAGGTTCATTAGCTTCTGTATTTCTTACATCTTATCTAGTTAAGAGTTTGGTTAAACCAGTGACAATTGTGTTAATTTACCCTTTAGTCTCCTTTATTACATTATTGGCTATATGGCAAGTTCAAACTCCAACAATGGTTGTAATCGGCGCAGCTTTAATTGGTTTCTTTGCAGCAGGAGGAGTTTTACAATTAGCATTAACTGTAATGGCAGAGTTCTTCAAACAAGGGAAAGGTAAAATTACAGGTATTGTGTACACATCTTCAAGTTTAGCTTCCTTTACGATCCCGGTTGTAACTGGAATCCTTTCAAAGACTAGTGTTGAGAGCATTATCGTTTTTGATGCTGGGATTGCCTTCGTAGGAGTGCTACTTGCGATTGTTGTAAATGTACGTTATCGTAAAGTAATGAAACCGCAAGAAAAAGCATTAAAAATGAGTGCTTAATTTTATCAGCTATAGTTTAAGTTAATCACTACACTAGTAGTAGTGAGGCACTTTCGGTCCCGAATGTGGTCAAACCGAAAGTGCCTTATTTTTAAAAACTACTTGCTCACAAATTCACAAAGTTTACAATAGTAAATAGTGATGAAAAGTAGACGGTTTTTTTTCTATTTTGTGTCTACATAAATGGAATTCACAAAGCTGTAAATACCTATCTCAATCTAATCGCGATTTTAATATAAAATTATTTCAATGTTGTTAATAGTGTTAATGGGGTTGTTATATTGATAGCTATTTATTCCACAGTAAATTGTACGTAAACTTTGACTTAAAGGAGGACTTGATCATGAGAGGAAATAAATATATAGGTACTGTATCTGGACTTTATATAAATTATATTCTTTTTGGTATGGTAAACATCATTTTAGCTTCACATATGTCTTTTTTGTCCGAACAATTAAATACTGATAAATCAGGTGTGAGCTTTCTAGTTGCAGCCATGGGTATGGGCCGACTATTAACATTGTATATTGCCAGTGTGTTATCTGATAAGTTTGGTCGAAAACCTTTCGTTTTGGGCGCATCTATATTATTTATTGTTTTCTTGGTTGGGATCCCTCTAAGTCCAAGTGTTCCGGTTGCAGTTGTATTTTCATTTCTTGCCGGAGTGGCTATTTCGATGTCAGACTCAGGAACATATCCAGCACTAATGGAAGCTTTTCCAAAAACACCTGGTTCAGCAACTGTGTTAGTGAGAGGATTTGTTTCAGTTGGTTCAACGCTTTTACCACTTATTATTGTTTATTTTATGAACCATGAAATCTATTATGGATACTCGTTTTTCTTGCCAGCTCTTGTCTTTTTGTTCAGTTTTATCATTTTGAGCAAAATGAAGTTTCCTAGTCAATCTGCACAAGGACAAAACAGTGTGAAAAATGAACTTAATCCAGAAATGAACTATGTAAGCAAACCAAAGTTTTGGCAAGAAGGCGTTTGCCTAATTATCATCGGGTTTACGGGCCAGGCGTTACTTTATATTCTCCAACTATGGCTGCCAACCTTTGGGCAGGAGGTAGTGGGGTTAAACGAAGCAAATTCCTTGAAGCTATTAAGCTACTATAGTATTGGTTCACTCGCTTCAGTAATTACTTTAGTGCTTGTTCTGCATAGAATTGTTAAGCCAGTCACGGTTTTGCTTATTTACCCAGGTAATTTCGATTATCGCACTCTTATCTTTATTCGTTTTTCAGTCTTCAATAAGTATCATTATCATTTCTTTTGTGATTGGTTTTTCCATCTCAGGGGTTCTACAATTAGCCCTAACGGTTATGAATGAATTTTTCGGAGAAAGAAAGGGGCAAATCACAGGTGCACTGTATACATCGACCTCTCTAGCCTATACAATTGTTCCACTTATTACTGGCTTGATTGTGAAAGATGGAAATGTAACAGAAATCTTCTGGTTTGCCGTTTTCATTAATTTAGTCGGTATAATTAGTGCTGCCGTAGTTAATTATCGTTACATTAAAGTGTTTTTCCAAAAGAAAGTGACCATTGGAGAAGTAGCATAATCATTTAGTTTTATTCAAATTCAATTGAAAAATCCAGTGCCTGAATTTGGCACTGGATTTTTTACACTTTATGAAAGTATAAATTTTCAGCTATGATGCATATTCGACGTAGTGGAAAATTTTGGGATAAAAGTATAAGCGCAACTACGCCTCTGTCTTCGCCTTTCAGGCTCGCCAGTCGACGAGTTTTCTTTATGCATGTTTGCCTGTTTGTAAGTAAATCTCCTTTCCATAATTAATCGAGAAATTGCGAAAATGAGATGTTGCAGGAGACAGGTAACGATTTTTTATACTAGCGATATAAATAAAGCGTTGATGGGCAGGGTTTTTGATTGTTAATATCTTGACATTGAAATGGTCTAAAGAGGAAATCCGGGGCATAACTGCGATACCGTAATTGACAGATACAAGTCCTGCCATGGCATTGTCCTCTTCGACTTGACAGGCAATTTTGGGAGTTACATTTACTTTAGAAAATAAACTGTCAATTATGGGCCGTATTCCACTTCCTTCATTATAGAAAACGAATGGATAAGGAGCGGTTTCTCTTAAATCGATACTATCAAAGGCAGCCAACGGGTGGTTGAATGGAACAATAACCACCAGTTCTTGTTCGACAAGCGGAACAAAGTCAACGTCTGGCTCATTTTCGACAAAAGAGCAAAAAGCGATATCAAATTTTTCTTCCTTTAAATCTTTAATAATATTCTTTGTCGTCCCCTGATGAAAGGAGAATGAAATGTTTTTGAATGCTTCTTGTTCAGAAAATGCTTTGATCATAGTTGGGACAAAGTGAGGCCCTAAAGTATAAATAAAGGCTAAATCAATTAAACCGTGAGAGGGGCTTGTCAATTCTCGCAGTTTTTTTTCGCCCTTTTCAAGCTCCTCCAAGGCACGATTTACATAATCAAGATAAAACCGTCCGTATTTAGTCAGTCGAATGTTCCGTCCTTGTTTTTCAAATAAGTAAGTTCCTAGTTCTTTTTCCATTTCCGAAATAGCATGACTTAAACTTGGCTGAGTAATGGAAAGAGTTGCTGCAGCTTGGGTTATGTGTTCCATCTTGGCCAATACTCGAAAATATTGAAGTTGGCGTAAATTCATCTTGCCCCAATTCCTTTCACAATCAATTTGATATTTAGTATGATCCTAAATTATAGTTTTATTCTATGAATAAAGCTTTAAATATGAATTAGATTTATGATAGCAGAGGAAATATAATAAATCTATAGAAGCTTTCATTAACTTTGTGAAGAGATTAACAAACCTTTTTGTATCTTTAATCTCTTTATAAAAATCATAAACATTTACTAGATTGAATGTGAAATGTGTAACAAACTACGTCATTATTTGTGAATACATTCACAATTCAGACACAAACTTATTTGAAATTACCAATTTGGAGGAATGAAAAATGACTGAGTATCAGACTATTTTTTCACCACTTACTATTAAACGAATGACAATGAAAAATCGTATTGTTATGCCCCCAATGGGAACGAACTTTGCTGGTGCAAATGGAGAATTCAATGATCATCATATTAAATATTACGAGCAAAGAGCAAAAGGGGGCACTGGATTAATCATCATTGAAAATGCTTGTGTGGCCTTCCCACAAGGTTCAAATGGAACAACACAGCTTCGTATTGATCACGATATGTTTATTCCAGCGATGTACAGATTAACAGAAAAATTACACAATCACGGTGCAAAAGTAGCGATCCAAATTAATCATTCTGGAGCATCAGCAGTACCTGGAAAGAATTGGCGGTCAGCCTGTATCAGCTTCAGATATTCCTTCTAAAAAAGGTGGGGCTATTCCGAGACCATTAGAAAAAGAAGAGATTCTTGAGATCGTAGAACAATATGGAAAGGCAGCAAAAAGGGTTGTAGCAGCTGGTTTTGATGCAATTGAAATTCATGCTGGACACTCGTATCTACTTTGCCAATTCTTGTCACCTGTATACAATAAACGTACGGATGAGTTTGGTGGAAGCTATGAAAATAGAGCACGATTTACGAGAATGGTTATTGATCGAATCCGAGCTGAAGTAGGACCATTTTTCCCAATCAGCTTAAGATTTAGTGCTGAGGAATTCGTAAAAGGTGGAAACACATTAGAAGACACCTTAAATATTTTAGAGTATTTAAATGATGAAGTGGATATTTTTAACGTTTCAGCTGCCTTAAATGATACTTTGCAATTTCAAATCGACCAAATGAATCTTCCAGGATGGTTGGCGTTCATATATGGCCAAAGCTGTAAAAGAGAAATTTAATAAACCAACGATTGCTACAGGAAACATCCGAAATCCGAAGGTTGCTGAAAAGATTTTAGCAGAAGGTGCAGCTGATTTAATTGGTATGGGACGTGGCTTAATTGCCGATCCAAACTGGGTAGCTAAAGTAGAAAGCGGACAAGAAGACTCAATCAGAAAGTGTATCTCTTGTAACATCGGGTGTGCTGGCCATCGTATTGCGTTAAACCGCCCAATTAGATGTACAATCAATCCGGACTTATTTAATGGCGAGGAATACAAAGCACGTCAAGTCAAAAAACAAACCACAGTGGTTGTCATTGGTGGTGGAACTGCCGGACTTGAAGCCGCTTGTACTGCAGCTGAAGTGGGCTGTACGACTATTCTTTTTGAACAGAAATCTTATCTTGGCGGTTTAGCAGGCGAAATTTCAAGATTTCCAGATAAGAGAAGAATCGCCGATTTCCCTGAGTATCTTATTAGACGTGCTGAAAAATTAACAAACCTAATCGTGTTTACGAATACGAAAGCAGATGTTAAAACAATTGAGACCTTTAAGCCTGATGTGATTGTAAATGCTACAGGATCTAAACCATTACTTCCTCCAATTAAAGGTTTGTTAGAGAATATTGATAAAGGCGGAAAGGTTGCCTCTATTTTTGGCTTGTTAAACAAGATTCACGAAATTCCTAATGTTGAAGGGGAAAAAATCGCTGTCATTGGCGGTGGCGCGGTAGGACTTGATGTGGTTGAATTCTTCGCAGAAAAAGGCGCAGATTGCTCGATCGTTGAAATGATGCCATTACTTGGAAAAGATTTAGACGTTATTACTAGACTATCAATGATGTCAATGTTAGAAGAAAAGAATGTTGCAGTTCATACAAGTACTGCATTAACAGAAGTGGCAGAAGATCATTTTAAAGTGAAATTTAACGGTCAAGAATCCATTATCGATTTTGATTACGGCTTTGTCTGCTTGGGCATGAGACCGGAAAATCCAGGCTTAAGCGATTTACAAGCTTATTATTCACAAAAGAATGTTGAAGTTGTAAATATTGGAGACAGTTGGGCAACAAGAAAAATTATGGATGGTGTCCGTGAAGGGCGAAACATTCTTACAACATTAGAAAAAATAGGTGCATTTGAACCAGCATCAGGCAATGGCAATGAGAGACACGAAACACCGTTTGTAGTGGGAGCATACTAATCAATTGACTCCGCAAACCTTGTCTTTCTTGACAAATAATAGTTAATTATGAAAAAGTGGTAGGAGGGATTTTCCTCCTACCTTATATTATTTTAATAATGATTTTTAGTATAGCTTAATGTATAACCTAAGGATTATTGAGTGGGGAATCTATTTTTGGAAATTAGCATAAAAGGAATGAATCAACATGACATCACGGATTACCGGAAAAACAAAACTAATCGGGTTATTAGGAACACCCATCTCTCATAGCTTGTCTCCGACCATGCACAATGCAGCATTCACGAGACTTGGTTTAGACTATGTGTATTTAGCCTTTGAGATTGGGAATCAGTCTTTACCAGACGTTCTGAAAGGTCTTCGTGCCCTGAATGTACGAGGATTTAACGTGACGATGCCTAACAAGACTTTAGTGTGTAAATACCTAGACAAACTGTCGCCAGCAGCGGAACTTGCAGGGGCTGTTAATACGGTTGTAAATGATGGGGGTATTCTAACGGGCCATATTACGGATGGAATAGGGTATATGCGTGGGTTGAAAGAAGCGAACATCGATATTATTGGGAAAAAAATGACGATTGCAGGTAGCGGTGGCGCAGCTACTGCTATTTGTATTCAGGCAGCATTGGATGGAGTAAGCGAAATCTCCATTTTTAATAAAAAGGATGAATTTTATTACCGTGCTGAAAAAACCGCAATTGATATAACAAGTAAAACAAACTGTAAAGTTAAAATCTATGATATTGACGATTTAGATCAATTACGTGAAGAAATTTCTGGTAGCTGCATTTTTACTAACGCTACTTCGGTTGGGATGAAACCATTAGAAGGAGAAACGGTAATCCCTGATCCAACAATGTTACATTCAGACCTAGTTGTGTCGGATATTATTTACATTCCCAAAAAAACAAGACTATTAGAAATGGCAGAAGAACAGGGCTGCCGCACGATTAATGGCTTAGCAATGATGCTTTGGCAAGGGGCAAAAGCGTTTGAAATTTGGACGGGAGAAGAAATGCCAGTGGATGAAATGAATAAACTTCTGTTTTAAAACAGGAATGAAATAACGAAAATAATTAGAAGTCCCGAAGAAACAAGAATCCTTCTCCTTGTTTCTTCGGGACTTATTTAGTTATTGGATATATGAATTTATGTTTAAAGGTAAATTTAGACTCAAAATGCCCATTTCTACATCATAACTATGGGATTCATTCGTTCCTTCTATTAATAGTGAGTATAGGTAATGAAATACGAATTAGTTTTAGAAATTTGCCCTTGATATAATTTAGATGTACAGAAAAGTACATAAAAAATTTAAGCACAAATAAGGAGGAAAACATGAGCACATTAACGTTAACGGAAAATAAGTGTAAATTAACCCCAGAACAATTTGAGGCTTATAAGATGCAGATTCGTACATTGGTTGAGGGCCGGTACGATGAAATGCAAAAAGAAATCGAGGTTACAAATAAGTTTCCTGAGGAATTCTATGAAACAAACATCAAAAATGATCTTTATCGTGCACCTCTTCCAGTAGAGTACGGCGGTTGGGGCCTCTCCGAGCAGCAGATTTTAGAGCTTCAAGAAGAATTTAGCCGTGGACCAGGTGGAATGCGCATGCATTTACACTATGCGATGGATTTGAACTGGCGTCCACTTTACGACTATGGAAGTGAAGAACTAAAAGCAGAGTACATGCCATTGTTCCAAGATAAAACGATTTTCACCAACTGGGCTGTTACCGAGGAAAAGGGCGGCACAGGGATGGATATTCAAACAACTGCTGTCAAGGACGGAGACGATTACATTATTAACGGGGAAAAGTTTTTAATCTCCCACACTGATTGTAGCAACTGGTCATATATTACATGTGTTACTAATCCTAATGGCGATAAAGACAACCGCCTTTCAACATTCATGGTTTCTGCGGATACACCAGGATATGAACTTACTCCTATGCCACACATGATGGGTGCGCGTGGTTCGGGTCATACAGGCCTTAAGTTTACTAACATGAGAGTTAACAAGAAATTTCTTTTAGGAAAAGAAGGTCAGGGTCTTGAAATTGCAATTCATTCCCTATCTGTTTCTCGTGTCCATATCGCGGCCAGCAACTTAGGAATGGCTCAACGGATGTTAGAAATGACGATTAAACGTGCTCATGATCGCGTTACCTTTGGCAAACCGATCATTGAACGTCAGGCTATTAGAATGAAGATTGCCGACATGTCTACTTATATTCACGCCCTTCGTACAATGGTTCGTGATTTTGCCAAGGACTACGAAGTGGATCCTGAAGGAGAATATATTGAAGAAAAGGCAGCTATGTGTAAATTATTTAGTATCCATGTCACTAAATTAGTTAGTGATGAGATGCTTGAAATTTTCGGTGGTATTGGCTACTTCGAAGACTGTGAATATGGTCCGGTTGAACGATTGTACCGCGATGCTCGTGCAATGTGGTTAGAGGAAGGTACTCCTACTGTACAACGTATTACCATTTCACGCCAAACAATTAAACACGGTGGAGTCTTAAAGTACGAGGACTAATCCAAAAACTTTTAGTACAGCAAGAGGGGCATCGAACTATACCGATGCCCCTCTATTTACAAAGGTAGCTCGACTAACAGGGAGGGCTGGAAATTGGTAGAAAGGGAATTTGGACCGCTAAGAAGTAAGGCATCAAGAAAACCTTGGCCGGAATGTCCTGATATCGTTATTTACCGCTGTAGTCATTGCGGTGGACTATATCAAGGGTTAGATTACAACGTGCCACCTCAAGAGCCGGTCTGCTGCAACGCAACTATGGAACGGCTGAAGCCGCTTAAATTGGAGGATGTGTTATCCGAGATCAATGTTGACTATCAGATTGTTGGCGGTCACAATCAGAATGCGGTCCAAGTATTCTGGGAGACAAAACAACTGTTTGACAAACCAGAGTGGATATTACTTAAAACCTTCTCCGGGGGTATATCAAGTATGTTACTTCAAAGAAACAGCCGCCCATGGTATTCCCGTTAGCGGACGAGGACGCCTATGTCTATTGTGACGAAAGCCCATGTCTACAGTGTGTTTTTCGTTGCAAACGAGGTTTTATCATCTATGTTTATATCAAATCAAGGGGTCTGTTAGAGGTTCCCTTAGAAAAGATGTCAGCACGATATTAAACCTTCATATCGTGCTGACAATAGGATGATTAAGTTCTCTAAATAAATAATGTCGTTAATTGCCTTATATTATTTTTTAAAAAGGAGAATCAACCTAAAAATTTTAATGCCCAAAAACTCTCTTTTTCTCTTTCTATATATATATCCTATTCCGAAAATTTAGGATCATAATTTAGCGGAATATGGAATAAATTAGCCACTTTTTTTACAATACAAGTGGCTTTTTATCGTTTGTTTTTTTACTATCCTGAATGGAATGAGCTAAAGCTTTATAACTAATTGTAAATTTTTGCTGTCTCGACTACATGATCTTTGAATTTCTTTACAGCTGAACACATGTATCGATTTTTCATGTACCCAATATATATTTTTCTTGAGTAGAAAGGGTTACTGATTGGGAGAATTTTGATTCCTTGATAATTATGTAAAGTAGGGTTATATGGAACAATTGCCATTCCAACATTAGCGGAAACCAAACCTGCCATCGATACTTCATCTTCTACCTCGCAGTAAATATTCGGAACCATGTCAACCATATCAAACAGGCGATTTATTTCTTTTTTTAATCCAACTTTTCCTGAGTAATGGATGATTGGATAGGGCGCTGTATCTCTTAAATCAACAGAGGTTTGACTGGAAAGTGGACAATTATTTGGAAGAAGAACAACTAAATTTTGCTCAAAAATAGGAACAAATTCTATCTCTGGATCGTTCGGTATGAGTGAAATAAAAATGAGATCATATTTTTCTTCCTTTAAGCCTTTAACTAAACTGTCTGTACATGCATCTTTTGTCCAGGCCTCTTTTAAAGAAAAATTGATATTGGATTGTTGTGTTTTATTTCTAAAGCAATTAATCACGTTAGGGATAAATTCTGAACTAAGTGTATAGATGAAACCAAGGGTGATCAAGCTGTTTGCTTCACTTTTCATTTCTTTAACCATTTTGATCCCAGTTTCTAACTCTGCTATAGCATTATCAACATAAGGCAAAAGTTTTTTCCCGTATTTAGATAATTTAACATTGCGTCCTTGTTTTTCAAATAAATGAATCTCCAGTTCACTTTCTAAAGCAGAAATGGCATTACTTAGGCTTGGTTGTGTCATAGAGAGCTCTTCTGCAGCTTTTGTATAATGCTCAAGGTTTGCCATCGTTTTAAAATAATACAATTGGTAAAGGTTCATTGTGTTTACTCTCCTTTTAATCGCTTTAATCACTGATAAAGGCAGAAGAATTTGGGGTTAATGAATTAGATGTAATGTACCTAGAGTTGATTTTCGTTTTGTTTGGAAAGAACTGAACGCGAAATTGTTATACTAATAAATTATTATGGAGGAGTAACTTAAAATTTTTCATTGTATCTTTGAGCCTATTTTACAACAAGATTGATATCTTGCTATCATTTGTAGACTCAATTCACAAATAATACAAAATTCGACAAAATTCACTTTAAGGAACATGAAAACCTATTTTACATAAGAATAAATGGAAAAATTGATCGAATAATTTTTACTCATATAAGATTCGTAAGCTTGTCGGTTTTATCGACGGCTTTTTTTGTTTTGTCAAAGAAAGTTCAATTTTATTAATAGAAGTGTAAGCCTTGTTTTTTTCGATATTTTTTGAATAACCCTCAATTCACATTCTTTTTCTACAATACGTTTTTGTCAGTGTTGTGAACACATTCACAATTACTATTAATCAGCCCAAATCCCTAAAAATTAAGAATTAGAGATTTGAAAGTGCCTATTTTAAGATGAAAGAGAAATAAGATATCAAGAACACAAAATAAAAGGAGGAATAACAATGGCTTCAAAGGTAGGCAATAAACGGTGGTTAATCGTCTTTATCTTGGTTTTAGCTTATACGTTTATGTATCTTGGAAGATCTAGTATTTCGATTGCCGGTTCAACGATAATGGAGGACTACGGCTGGAGCGCAACACAGTTTGGTTTAGTTTCAACTGCATTTTTCATAGGCTACGCGTTAACAATGTTACCTGCCGTTTTTTAGCTGATAAATTTGGTGCAGGTAAAGTCATCGTTGTTGGAACATTGGTTTGGTCACTATTTACGTTACTTAGCCCTTTTGCAGGATCGATTGGTCTTTTCGTTTTTATTCGGGCCATGGTAGGAGTTGGGCAAGGAGTAACTTTACCATCCGCATCATCAATGGTATCAAAATGGGTGCCACGTCAGGAAGCAGGAAGAGCGCAAGGATTCACCCTCATCGGAGTTCCGCTTGGAGTTGCGATTACAATGCCTCTTGGAGTCTATTTAATCCAGAATTTTAACTGGCAAACTATCTTCTACCTATTTTCTGTTCTAGGTCCAATCTGGTGCTTAGTATGGTGGGTGTTTGGTAAGGATAAACCGGAACTACATCCAAATATTAGTAAGGAAGAAGTAGAATATATCAAATCTGGTCAGGGTACTAAGGAAACTGCAGGTGTGGTGCTAACCACGAAAGAAGTCTATGGAAGTGTATCAGTATGGGGAGCTACACTAGCATATTTTTGTTATAACTATGTTTTTTACCTGCTGCTTACATGGTTACCAACCTATTTTGCACAAGGACGTAACTTATCCTTATCCAAAGCAGGCTACGCTACAATGATTCCATATCTAGTCGCAGTATTTACCTATCCTATTGGCGGGATGTTAGCTGACTGGGGTGCTAAGAAATTTGGTCAAAATATTGGTCGTAAACTGTTCCCTGTTACGGGGTTAATCTTTGGTGGAATTGCCTTGATATTTGCGACTCAGACAAGCAGTCTAACTACAGCCATCCTTTTACTATCAGTTTCAATGGGAGGGTTAACTCTTACTCAAGGTGGATTCTTCTCTATTCCAATTATTCTTGCTCCAAAGAATGCGGGTATGATCGTTGGTTTGTATGGTCTTATTGGTACATGCGCTGGTATCACAGCTCCAATATTAACTGGCTATGTTATCGACGTATCCGGTAAATATGAAACTGCGATGTACTTAGGCTCAGCTATGGCAATTATAGGCGCTGTATTCTTAGTAACATTAGCTAAGATTAAACCTATTGAATCTAAACAAAAGATTTTTGAGGTAAAAAGTGGAGTGAATTAGATCTAAACCCGAATCCAAATATTATTTAATGTTAATTAAATATGAATAGGGAGGTACTCTATATGAAACCTTTAGAAGGTATAAAAGTTGTTGAATTGACTGGTTTTTACGCTGCTCCGACTGTCCCAAGAGTTTTATCTGAGTGGGGTGCTGAAGTCATTAAGATTGAGCCGCTGACAGGAGACCCTAGTAGAACGCAGGCTGGTGTTTTTAATATGCCTTATAGCGATGAGGAGAATCCAGCATTTGATATTGCGAATGTAAACAAACGATTTGTAAGTTTGAATTTGAAAACAGAAGAAGGAAAAGAAGCAACCTATAAGCTTTTGGAATCAGCTGATGTTCTTGTTACAAGTTATCGATCCAAAGCCCTTCAAAAATTAGGTTTTTCTTATGAAGAACTAAGTAAAAGGTTCCCTAAATTGATTTTTGCCCAAATTCTAGGTTTTGGTGAAAATGGCCCTGAAAAAGATACTGCTGGATTTGATGCAACTGCCTATGTTTGTCGTGGCGGAATATTGACATCCATGACTGAAAAAGGGGAATCTCCTTTAAATGAGGTAAATGCTTATGGTGATTTTCAAGCAACCATGTGCTTAGTATCAGGTATAGGTGCTGCTCTTTATGCAAGAGGAAAAACAGGCTTAGGAGACAAAGTGACGGTTAGTCTTCACCATACTGCACTCTTTATGATGAACATCGCGATTGTATCTTCTCAATACGGGAATGAATATCCAAAAAGCAGAAAAGAAGTGGCTAATCCATTTAATAATACATATAAATCCAAGGATGATCGATGGTTCCTCTTCTGCGCACCTGAATATAATCGAGACTTTCCTAAGCTAATGAAGATGATCGGTAGAGAAGATTTAATTGGTAATGAAGATTATTGCACGGTTGAAGGAGTAAATAAGCGAGGGAAAAACCGCGAAATTATTGAAATAATTGAAACTGAATTAGCCAAAAAGAACCTTGATGAATTAATGAAATTATTCAAGGAAAACGATATTGCTAATGAAAAAGGATACACAATGGAAGAAATTGTGAATGACGAACAAGCGTGGGCTAACGATTGTATAAGAAAAATTCAATATCCATCTGGAAATGAAGTCATTTTACCAACAAATCCAGTAAGGTTTAGAAGCTTAGGAAACCCAAATATGATTCCATCTAAACCGTTAGGGTACCATACGGAAGAAGTGTTAAAAGAATATGGATACTCCGTAGAGTTTATTGAGCAAATGAAAGATAATTTGGCTATTAAATAGTCAAGGTAATAGTGTAGTAATTTAATTGAATAATTACGTAGTGCTAATTGGATATTAACTTCATTATTGGAGGGTAGTTGCTATGTCTGATGAAAAGTTTCAAGTAATTGTAATAGGTGCTGGCCTAGCTGGATCCGCAGCTGCTTATCGACTGGCTAAAGCAGGCATTGAAGTGATGGTAGTTGAGAGGGGAAGCGAACCTGGTGCAAAAAATATGACAGGTGGCCGCCTCTATACTCATGCTCTTGAAAAGTTGATGCCAGGTGCATGGGAAGACGCTCCCCTTGAACGCGATATTACTCGTGAAATGATCATGATGATGACGCCAGATAGTTGCATGTCTATCGATTCATTGTTTCCTACTATGACCCAACATTCTTATACCGTTCTAAGAGGACGATTCGATCCTTGGCTTGCGGCAAAGGCCGAAGAAGAGGGAGCCATGATTATTCCTGGTACAACAGTTGATGGCTTAATCATAAGGGATGGAAAAGTGTGCGGCATTAAAACTGGAGATGAGGAAATTGAAGCTGATCTAGTCATAAGTGCAGAAGGAGTAAATGCTATCGTTGCAGAACGAGCTGGATTGATTAAGCCTATTAATGTGAAGGACGTTGCAGTCGGTGTTAAGTATTTATATCAATTGCCTGAACAAGTCATTAATGATCGCTTCAATACAGTAAGTAGTGAAGGAACCGCCTTGTTGTGTGCAGGTGAGTGTACAAAAGGAATTAGTGGCGGCGCATTCTTATATACGAATAAAGAAAGCATTTCACTTGGATTCGTAATTGATTCCAATGGCTGGAAAAAGTCGAAATTCCCAATAGCCGATTTTGCAGAGGAGTTTAAGCAGCACCCGGCTATAGCAAGATATATTGAAGGTGGAGAATTAATCGAGTATTCAGCTCATCTTATTCCTGAAGGAGGTTTTAACTCACTTCCTCAGCTCTATACGGATGGTTTTCTCCTTTCAGGCGATGCTGGAGGTTTGGTTGTAAATAGAGGTTTTACAGTTCGAGGAATGGATTATGCGATTCTTTCAGGTATTGCAGCAGCCGAAACAGCTATTGAAGCAATTGAGGCGAATAATTTTTCTAAGAACTTTCTGAAGCTTTATGAAGAAAAGCTAAATGAAGTCGTGTTAAAAGATTTAAAAACGTTTAGAAACTCACATGACTATATAGGGTATTCAAAACACTTATTTACTACCTATCCTGATATTGCAGGAGGGTTAATGAAGAATCTATTCACTGTCAATGGGGATCCTGCTAAATCGGTAATGAACATAGTCAAGGATTCAATTAAAGGTAAAATGCCTGTATTCAATGTCTTAAAGGATGCTGTAAAAGGGGTGAAATCCCTATGAAAACGCTCTCTATGGATGATCGATTGGCAAAAAATCGCTTCAACAGTGATGATCATAATCCCCATATTATTGTTGATCGAGAGGCTTGTAAAACTTGTAGTCATCGAGCTTGCACTACCTGTTGCCCAGCTGAACGATATAAGTGGGATACCGTTAACGATAAATTAAGCTTTGATCATGTTGGTTGCTTGGAATGTGGGAATTGCCGTTTTATTTGTGAGCGATTAAACCAAGGGGTTGAAGGTTATTCGTGGAATTATCCGGAACAAGGCGTAGGGATAATCTTCAGAGAAGGCTAATCATTAAAAAACACAAGTTTAAAAGAACAATATAGATTTTGAGCACTTTGTTGATTGGAGCGGAAATCAACAGCCAAATTTAAAAAACCTAAGAAAAAAATGAGATTCATACGATATGGAGGACTGAAATATGGGACATGTATTAACGGAAGAACAAAGAGATTTAAGAGATTTGGTTAAAGAGTTTGCATTAAAAGAATTAAAGCCCTATGTAAAAGAGTTCGATGAATCAGGTGAATTCCCATTGGAAATACTCCAAAAAGCCTTTGAAATGGGCTTGCATGTTTTAGAAATTCCTGAAGAATTTGGTGGCTCAGGTTTAGATTTTAAAACGACTGCCATCGTTTTTGAAGAATTAGCTAAAGTGGATGCTGGTTTCGCAATCTCCTTAGTTACAACATTCGTTGCTTTAAGATCGGTTATTTTTGCAGGAAATGACGAACAGAAAAAGTTATTTGCGGATATTATCGTTCCGGGCGCATTTGGAGCCTTTTCATTATCTGAGCCTAATGCCGGAACGGATGCCGCTTCACTTAGAGCTACAGCGGTAAAAGACGGAGATGAGTATGTACTGAATGGTACAAAATGTTTTGTAACCAATGGCGGTGTAGCAAGTGTATATGTAGTATTCTGCGTCACAGATAAAAGCAAAGGCGCCAAGGGGATTTCTGGATTTATTGTTGAAAGGGACCGCCCAGGTCTTTCGGTTGGTAGTCATGAAAACAAAATGGGACTTAGATTATCCAATACTACAGATCTAATTCTTGATAATGTTCGAGTACCTGCTAGTAATCTACTTGGTCAAGAAGGAGATGGTTTCAAAATTGCTATGAATACATTAAATGTATCAAGAGCGTTCGTTGGTACATTAGCAGTTGGTATTTGCCAGGCAGCAATTGATGAATCAATCAAATTTGCAAAGGAAAGAAAACAATTTGGTAAGCCAATTGGTGATTTTCAAGCTGTACAAATGATGTTGGCAGACATGGAAATTCAAACCGAAGCTGCCCGTAACTTAGTTCAATGGTCAATGGGATTGATGGATAAAGGGGAGCCAGTAGTAAGAGAAGGAGCTATTACAAAAACATTCTGTGGTGATACGGTTGTAAAGGTCACAACAGATGCCGTTCAAATATTTGGTGGATATGGAGTTAGTAAGGAATATCCAGTTGAAAAATTAATGAGGGATTCAAAGGTATTCCAAATTTTCGAAGGAACCAATCAAATTCAACGAGTAACCATTGCGAGAGATATGTTAAGGGATTAACTCAAACAATGAAGCAACCATTTATGATGAACGGAGGAAAAAACGATGGAACTGTTAGTTTGTATTAAGCAAGTGCCAGATACAGAGGAACTAAAAGTAGATGTAGAAACAGGAAAAATTAAAGATGGTACTCCTAATATCATCAGTCCTTACGATAAAAATGCGCTTGAAGCAGCTGTTCAATTAAAAGAAGCAAACGGCGGCAGTGTAACCGTTATTTCAATGGGACCAGATAAAGCCACATCTGCTTTAAAGGAATGTATATCCGTAGGGGCAGATAAAGCGGTGTTAATTAATGACGCGGCTTTTGAAGGATCAGATTCCTATTCAACTAGCTCCATTTTGACTGCCGCGATAAATAAGCTTGGTAACTTTGATTTAATCATTTGTGGTAATCAAGCGACAGATACAGATGCGGGACAAGTTGGGGCCCAAATTGCTGAACAACTTGGAATCGCCCAAGTTACGTACGTGGCCAAAATTGAGGCAAAAGGTGACACCATAATCGTTAATCGTGAAGCAGATGAGGGATATGAAGTAATTGAAGCTCAACTACCAGCAGTATGTACCGTAGTAGATTCTATCAATGAGCCAAGATTAGCCACGATCAAAACAAAAATGGCAGCAAATAAAGCGAAAATTGAAGTATTAACTGCGGCAGATTTAGAAATCGAAGCAACAAAGGTCGGTGTAGGATCACCTACAAAAGTAATAAAAACTTTTGCTCCTCCAAAAAGAGAAGCTGGAATAAAAATCCAAGAAGCATCTGGCAGTGATTCAGCACTCAAATTAATTGAAAATCTAGTAGCTGCAAAGCTCATTTAGGATGGAGGGGTAAACATGGATATTCAAGCTTTTAAGAATATATGGGTAGTGATTGAAGCAGCTAACGGAAGCGTGAAAAATGTAGACTTGGAGCTTATTAGCCAAGGTAAAGTACTTGCGGGGCCAAGTGGAGAAAAGGTAGTCGCAGTTGTAATAGGTCAATATGTTCAGGAAGCTGTAAAAACAGTAATGACGTACGGCGCTGATGAAGTGATTGTAGTCGAGGGTGAAAATTACCAAGTCTATAATACGGACAGTTATACAAATGCTATTGTAAAACTAGTAGAAAAGTATCAACCTGCTGTATTAATGATGGGCTCTACCAATAATGGTCGGGATTTATTACCGAGAGTAGCAGCTAGATTACAAGTAGGCTCTGCTGCCGATTGTACAGCAGTAGAAGTTGTAGAGGATGGAAAAATTGGATGGACTAGACCGATTTTTGGCGGAAATCTCTTATCTACTGTTACTTTCACAGAAACAAGACCGCAGATTGGTACGGTTCGTGCGGGTTCATATGGAAAAGGACAACCTGTTGAAGGGCGGACTGTTGAGGTTATTGAAGAAGCCATTCAAACTCATGCGGATCAAATCAGAACAAAAGTTTTAGAGATTATTAAATCAGTAGGACAGGGAATTAAATTGGAAGAAGCTGAAGTAGTGGTTGCTGGCGGGCGAGGATTAGGGAGTGCAGAAAATGTTGCTCTATTGACTGAATTAGCCTCTGTTTTGGGAGGAGCGGTAGGTGGCACCAGAGCTTGTGTAGATGCAGGCTGGATGGCTCCACAGCTGCAAATTGGACAATCTGGTAAACGGGTTTCACCAAAGCTTTATATTGGCTGTGGTATTTCAGGAGCCATTCAGCATATTGGTGGAATAACTTCATCTGATATTATCGTCGCAATCAATAAAGATCCAGATGCCCCTATTTTTGAAATTGCTGATTACGGAGTCGTAGGCGATTTGTTTGAAGTGGTGCCTATTTTAATTGAGGAAATGAAAAAAGTAAAAGTTCGATAACGGTGTAAAAGAATTTGGAAAAGGCGGATTATCCTGTCTTTTCCAATTCTGTTGTAATGATAGAAAACCCATATGAAATTACAAGGGCTTATCTTTGATAAATATCTAAGGTCAGGAGGTCAAGAATATGTCTTTAGGAATGAAAATAAATGAAGTTCAAAAGCATGAATACCGTCAAAAAGGGTACTGGGGCGACGCAACTTTAGCTGATTTTTGGAATATGTCAGTATTAATTGCTCCAGAGAAGGAGGCTGTTGTAGACCTTCAGGGGGCTAGATATACCTATGCCCAAATGGATGAAGCAGCTAAAAGAGTATCCTCTTTTTTGATCGAAGTGGGAGTGAAACAAAATGACATAGTCTCTGTTCAATTACCTGGCTGGGCGGAATTCGTATTAATTTATGTTGCATGTCTAAAAGTAGGAGCGGTCATAAACCCCATTTTGCCCAATTTACGTGAATCGGATCTATCTTATATTTTAAATAAATGCGAATCAAAGGTGTTGTTTATCCCATCTCAATTTAAAAAGCATGATTATCCCAATATGGTAAAGTCTGTTTTACCGCATGTTCCAAGTTTGCAAAAAATAGTCATTGTTGAGAAGGGGAGTATAGTGGATAAAGGAACGACTTTCAGCCGGGATAATCAAACATTTTCCTCCACTTTCAGATAACATTAAGCGCAGTGCTGATGATCTAGCTGCGGTATTATTTACTTCTGGAACTGAGGGCAATCCAAAGGGTGTAATGTTGACCCATAATAATATTATTTCAAGTGAAAGAGCTTTTGCTGCTTCATTAAATCTTTCTTTCCTCGATGTTATCTTTATGCCGGCTCCAGTAGCCCATGCATCTGGGTTTCATCATGGGGTAACAGCATCTTTTATGCTTGGAGCTAAAGTTGTGCTTCAGGATATTTTTAATCCGGATAATTGTCTTGAGCAAATTGACAACGAGGGGTGTACCTGTGGGTTCGGTTGTACACCAGTTATTTACGATTTATTACGAGTTATCCCTAACGCTAATCATGATATTTCATCGATGCGTTTCTTTTTGTGTGGAGGGGCTCCAGTTCCCAGGCACATGGTTGAACAAGGACTAAAAGCGGGTTTTAAAATACTCAGTGTTTATGGCTCAACCGAAAGCGTGCCCCATACAGGTGTTAGTCTGGACGATCCAATCGAAAAAATTATCCATACAGATGGGACCTCATTTCCAGGAATCGAGATTAGAGTGGTTGATGAATTTAGGAGACCTGTTCTGACAAGCGGAGTTAAAGGGGAAGAAGCATCCCGCGGTCCAAATGTATTTGTAGGCTACCTTAAAGAACCAGAATTGACAGAACGGGTCCTAGATGATGAAGGTTGGTACTATAGTGGAGACTTGTGTACGATGGATACGGACGGCTATATAAGAATTAATGGGAGAAAGAAAGACATTATCATCCGCGGTGGAGAAAATATAAGCAGTAATGAAATTGAGCGGATCTTACATCAACACCCAAATGTTTATGATGTAGCTGTAATTGGTATACCAGACCCGAGATTGGGAGAGCGTACTTGTGCTTTTGTAGTCCTTCATAACAACGAAGTGGCATTGACTTTGGAAGAAATTAAATCTTTTTTTGCAGAGATGAAAGTGTCTAAATATAAATATCCCGAGCGTGTTGAAATAGTAGATTCGCTGCCTCGGACTGAGACAGGAAAAGTAAAAAAATATTTATTACGTGAGATTGTTAATGGTAAGCAGGAAGCCTCAGAATCTTTAGCTTTCTATGAAATAAGATAAATGATTTTTTATCCGAGGAGGCAAGAAATCATGAGTTCAAAAATTGGAAAAAAACGTTGGGGAATTATATTGTTGCTTTCATTATGCTATTTAGTCTTATATATGGACAGGTCAAACATGTCAATGGCGGGTTCCTCCATGATGGAATATTACAATTGGAACTCTATTGAGTTTGGTTTGGTTTCAACCGCTTTTTTTATTGGGTATGCGATCACACAAATGCCGGGTGGTCGTTTAGCTGATCGATTTGGCGGTGGAAAAATCGTCGTATTTGGAGCTTTTGTATGGTCCTTCTTTGTGTTTATTACACCTTTCGCATCAACGTTATCCATGATGTTGTTAATTAGGATGTTCATGGGGCTTGGAGAGGGTGTAGCTTTACCTGCTATTCATTCGATTCTAGGTAAATGGATTCCAAAAAGCGAAACAGGAAAAGCGACCGGGCTTGTTCAAGCAGGACTTCCATTAGGGATTGCCATCACAATGCCTCTCGCAACTTGGGTTATCCAGACTTGGAATTGGCAAATGGTGTTTTACACATTTTCATTTGTTGCCATAATTTGGTGTATTCTTTGGTGGACGTTTGGGAAGGATCGACCTGGAACTACACCCTAGAATAAGTAAAACGGAATTAGCGTATATTCAAGGGGATCAAGATTCACACCATCATGCTTACGGTACAGATGGACTCTTGACGAAAAGGGAAATCATTTCAACTAAATCAGTGTGGTATTGTGCATTGTCCTATTTCTGTGCAAATTATCTTTTCTATTTATTTATGACGTGGTTGCCAAATTATTTTGTGATTGGTCGGGGAATTAATTTGCATAATAGCGCATTCTATTCAATGTTGCCTTATCTTGTGGCTATTTTTACCTATCCATTTGGAGGATATTTAGCTGATGCTGCTTCAAAAAAGTTTGGTCAAAATATCGGACGGAAACTATTCCCGATAATTGGACTATCCATTGCTGGTATTCTATTAATTCTTGGATCAAAAGCAACAAGTGTTGGTGCTGCCGTTTTACTCATCTCAGCTTCCAATGGATTTTTAACACTTACTATGGGTGGATTTTTTACGATGCCAATGGTTTTTTCTCAAAAAAATGCAGGAATGATAACGGGAATTTTTACGACACTTGGAACCATTGCTGGTATACTTGCCCCATTTATGACAGGTGTAATAATTGAATTTACTGGCAAATATGAATATGCCCTTTATATCGGTGCAGTTATTGCCATGGTAGGAGCCGTTTTATTGATGACGATATGTAAAGTTGAACCGATTATATGTAAATCTAATCTTGAAGACGAACTGTTCGAGACTATGTAAAAAGGTGGAATTAATAATTGAAGACGACTAGAAATATGGCTCAACTTTAATGAGGAGAAGAAAACTCCCCATCTTTGGTAGATAGGGAGACAAGTTTATTAAAACATAAGATCGCGTTCATTGTCTTTAACAGTAGTGCTCACTTGTTCATCAGCATGATAGGAGGACCGAACAAGAGGACCAGCTTCGCAATGACGGAACCCTTTTTGTAAAGCAATTTCCTTCAGTTCATGGAATTCATTCGGATGATAATATTTTTGTACTGGTAGATGCTTGGTGGTTGGTTGAAGATATTGTCCAATCGTCAGGATATCAACATTTCTATCCCTTAGATTTACCATCGTCTCAATGAGTTCCTCCTTTGATTCACCAAGACCGACCATAATACTCGATTTAGTTGAAATAGCAGGATTTATTTCTTTTGCCCGCTCCAATAATTGCAATGATTTTTCATAGGTTGCTTTAGCTCTCACACCTGGAGTTAACCGTCGCACAGTTTCTATATTATGGTTTAGGATGTTTGGCCTCGCATCCAGTAATGTTTTTAAATTATTGTAAATTCCACCCATATCCGAAGGTAAAACCTCAATACTTGTTATAGGACTTTTCCGCCGAATTGCTCGAATCGTTTCCGCAAAGATAGAAGCCCCTCCATCTACTAAATCATCACGTGCAACAGCTGTCACGACAACATGCTTTAACTTCATAGACGAAACTGAATCAGCAACACGCTCCGGTTCTTTCAAGTCAATTTCTGTTGGATACCCGGTATTTACAGCACAAAAGCGACAGGCCCTTGTACATATATTACCCAAAATCATAAAGGTTGCTGTTTTCCTTTCCGCCCAGCATTCATGGATATTGGGGCATTTTGCCTCTTGGCAAACAGTATGTAAAACGCTATCCGCCATCATTTTTTTTATGTCTTGATAATTTTCGTTTGTATTTATTTTAATATTTAACCATTTTGGTTTGCGTAGGACTTCCATGTTTTTTTGCATATTGCCGCCTCCTCGAGAAATAACTCCGTTAAAAGAACAGGGACTGAACACACACCTCCGATAAGAAAGCGTAAGAACAGTCCCTTTACCCTATTAAACTAACGCGCTAGCTGTTACTTCGTCAGTTATAAGAACATGTATAAGATTGCCATCGAGAGCCGCTTTAATTGCATCAACTTTCTCAAGTCCTGCAGCTACTCCAATAACAAGAGGAATCTTTTTCAACTTCTCTAGATTCATTGCAATGACACGTTCATTCCAATCGTTATTGATAGCGTTACCAAATCTATTGATAAAGTTGTAGCAAATATCGCCAACAATCTCTGGATCCTCAGTAATTTTCTTGTGTTCGGACCCTAAATAGGATTTAACCATTGTAGAATGTTCAGGATTTCCGCCAATTCCAACCACTGCAATATTTGCTTCTTCCGCTAAAGAAACGACACTTTTAATCGAAGGTTGTCTCATCAATATTTCCTTCGCTTCTTTTGTATCAACCATGACAGGGAGGTGCAGAAAATCACACTTTGCCTGAAGGGAATCCCCAACTTTAGCTACAATCGAATTGGAATGGAAGTCCACTCGTTCATTTCCCATCCCGCCAACTAAAGGTACAACGGTAATGGATGGAAACGGTTGAGGAGAATTTAACGCGTTGGCAAGTTCGTACAAAGTGGTGCCTGAAGATAAACCAATAATTTGGCCATCTTTAATTACCCTTAGCAAATAGTCGCTCGCCGCTTCTCCTAACTGCTTTTTTGAGGAATCATTCCCAACACTTTCAATACAGACGACCTCACGTAAGTTATAAAGCCGCTCCACCTTACGTTCCAATTGATGGAATTGTTGCAGTCCCTCATCATGAATGGTTATTTCAACGATTCCCGCTTCTTTTGCTTTTGTTAAATATTTAGAGACGAGTGAACGGCTTACTCCAATTTTTTCTGCAATCTCTGATTGAGTCGCCCCATCATCATAGTACATTTGGGCAACTTTTACTAATAATCTTCTATTGTCTAAAATAATCACTGTTCATCCTCTTCCTTATAAAAATAGGATGGCTTTCTTAAGTTGATCCTTCTATGAATTAGTATACTAATACATTCCGAAACTAGCAAAATACGCAATAATAACGGATAATACACCTGTAATTAAACGGCTATATAAAACAGCAGGTACACCATATTTAACTGTTTCTGGTTTTGCTTCTCCAAGTGATAAACCTACAGGGATGAAATCACAGCCTACTTGTGCGTTAATAGCGAATAATGCCGGTAAGGCAAATTGTGGAGGAATATGTCCCAATGCAATTTGGCTACCGATTAATACACCAATAACCTGAGCGATAACGGCTCCTGGCCCAAGTACAGGGGACAAGAATGGAAGCGAACAAATAACTACAATGACAAGAAGTCCCCAAAGTGATCCTGCGAGAGGCGAAAGCGAATTCGCTATCACATCACCAATACCTGTATAATTGATAATACCCATAAGCATACTAACAAAAGCCATAAAAGGAATAATATTTTTTAGAAGCATCTCAACCGTGTCACGACCTGCTTGATAGAACGTTCCGGTAACACCACCAATTCCTTTTGAGAACCTCAATAAGAAATTTTCTTTGCTATTTTGAGCATGCTCTTTCTTTAGCTGATCATAACTCTCTTTAAATTGTGCTTTATCTTTTGTGTTAAACTTCGGTTCAGCAGTTTCTTCTTTTGCCACTGCCGCGGCTGCCTGAGAAACACCATCAGCGACAAGGATGTCTTTTTCTGTTACACCTGAAACAAAAATGTCTTCGGTAATATGCTTTGCAAGTGGGCCTGAAGGTGATGATGGAAGAATATCGACAGTTGGAATACGCTTCATTGGATACACACCAATACGTGCGGTACCGCCACAGTCAATGACTACGCACATCATTTCTTCCTCTGGAACATGACTTTTAAATCCGTCAACTGCTTCGGTTCCTGATAATTCTGCAATTCTTCTTGCTACTGGATGAATACCTCCACCAGTAATGGACACAACTTTGTTTTTCTTTCCTTGTGGTTCAAGATGAAGGCCAACTCCCCAACCGCCAGAACCTTTTGTAACGAATACCGCTTGAGTCATTTCGATCTCCCCCTAATATATGTTTACGCTTCCACTTTTTTGGCAAGATACTTTGTAATTAATTCAGTTATAATTCCACGCATTAAAATAACAACAATACCCACGATAAAGTAGCGCACAGCAAGATCTGAAATTGGAAGGCCTAATTCTTTAATTCCATTCGCAATTCCTAAATAGACAAATAGTTCTCCGGCATTAGCATAAGGAAATAATCCTGTTACTGGATGTACAAACGAAACGGCAGAATCATAGAATGCTGGTTTTTGTTTTTCTGGTAAGAAACGGCCGAATGTATAAGCCATTGGGTTGGTTAACATTAATACTGAAAGAACAGGCATCAATGTATAGCGTAATAAGGTATACTTTGCAGCGAATTGAATAGCTCTACTAACTCGGTCTTCTCCAATAAATTTCATTACAGCATACGTGAATGTTAATAGGACCACTAATGTAGGAACTATTCCTGTAAATAGTGCCATAAATGTTTCTCCACCTGCGTTAAACATTCCGATGAAATGCTCTCCCAACCATTTAATCCATTCCATAGAGCTGGCCTCCTTTAGATTCCGATTGAAATTTTATTTTTTGAAATTGATAGTAAGGCATTTTCTCCTGCTTTTAAGAGGGCTTTATAATTTGAAGGGATCCTCTTCTTTTTAAGAATGAGGGAATTTTCATTTATATCATTTAATATTTCGCCAACATGTTGACCCTTATATTTTTCTAATGATTTAAATTTGGTTAAAATGGATAATCCTTTTAACATTTGGCATTCATGAACAATATAATCTTGATCAACTACTAAAATAGCAATTGCTCCTGGACGAAGCTTGCTTCTTTCCATACCAGAGAACATAAAATAACCATTTTCACCTTTATAATTGCCAACGATTTTATCAATACTTTTTTTATATTGCTTGATTTGAATAAATGATAATAGATATTGAACAATTAGAACGGCGCTCAAAATTATTGCAAGTTGCACAATCACTCCTCCTATTCTGTGTAGTTGTTATTAGCACCCCTTTCACCCAGTTTGATAAAGCGCTTACAATAGAAAGAAAAATTGTAACAAATGTTACGCGTTATGAATTTATCACCGAAAGATAACATTTGTTATGACGCATTACATTTGTTATACATCCTAAGAATAATCAAAACCAATCAGACTGTCAATATCCAAAAAATAATATTTTCACAACAACGAATTCTTTTTATTTTCCAAATGCACCTCTTAATGGAGTGTTAGGTGAATGAAGAAATTGATTAAACTAATTTTTTATAAAAATTGATTATATTGAAATTTCTATCTTGACAGCCCTTTCATTGACGATTAAACTGAAAGAGAAATCAGAACAAATGATAATTACCGTAACATATGTTACGAAAAATAATGAGATGTTACAATGTGTGACATCTGATTCGAGCTATCATTTAGTTCATTATCAGTTTTTTAGTTAAAATGGAACCGCTATCAAATTATTAAAGTATTACATTACTAGGAGGGAATTTACATGTCAGTATATCAAAAGCTTTTACAACGTGAACGCGAAAACGCACCAATTAAGGTTGGAGTAATTGGGGCAGGTCAAATGGGTTTTGGAATGATTGCTCAAATTTCTAAAATTCCTGGTATGATCGTAACTGGAATATGTGATGTTAATGTTGATGCAGCTCAAAGAGCAGCGGATTATTTTAACTCTCAATCTACTAAAAAGGAAACTATTATTGTAACGAATGATTATCGTAAAGTGATTCAATCTCAAACAGTAGAGGTTATCGTTGATGCTACTGGCGTTCCTGAGGTAGGAGCGAATATTTCCCTTGAGGCATTGCGCTCAAAAAAACACATTGTACTTTTAAATGTTGAAGTAGATATTACAATCGGTTCTATAATGTATCAAATGTTTAACAATGCGGGATTAGTCTATACTGGCTCTGCTGGCGATGAGCCTGCAGCAACTCTTGAATTATATGAATTTGCTAAAACAATGGGATTAGAAGTATTAGTGGCAGGGAAAGGTAAGAACAATCCGTTTAATCCATTATCTAATCCTGACGTTGCAGCAGCAGAAGCAAAACAAAAGCATATGAGTGCACACATGCTTTGCGCATTCCAGGATGGAACAAAAACAATGGCTGAAATGAACCTATTAAGTAACGCTATTGGATTAGTCCCAGATAAAGTTGGTATGCACGGTGTATCTGCAACAGTTCAAGATGTTGCTGACAAATTAAACTTAAAAGAAAATGGCGGTGTATTGGATAACTTTGGTGTTGTCGAATATGTAAACGGTTTAGCACCAGGTGTATTCGTTATTGTAAAAAGTGAACTTGAACCAGTGGATGCTGAGCTTCGCTATTTAAAAGTAGGGAATGGACCGCACTATGTATTCTACCGTCCGTATCACTTGGCAAGCTTAGAAACTCCGATTACGATTGCAAAAGCCGTGTTGGAGCATGACTCATCAATCCATCCACTAGGGGCGCCAATTTCGGAAACGGTTGCCGTTGCAAAACGAGACATTAATGCTGGTGAGTCAGTAGATGGCATTGGTGGTTATTCTGTTCGTGGTGTTTTAGAAACACATCTTGATATGAAGACTAATGGCCATATTCCAATTGGACTAATTAGTGGTAAAGTAGTCGCAAAAAGAGATATTAAGGTTGGTCAGTTCTTAACTTTGGATGATGTTGAACTAGATCACTCTACAACTGTATGGAAATTAAGAGCACTTCAAGATCAGTTATTCCCTACGAACCTTGAAGCACGTTCATTCGTTACGTTATAAGAAAAAGTAAATGGTTATGGGGGTAAGAGAGTGACTAAATCGATAGTAAAAGAAGTTGGCGAGTTAGTACCTACGTTTAAAGACGATAAAATAGTAATTTTATTTGGACCTCAAGCACCACAGGGATTACGAGAGATGGCTGTAATTCACGAGTTTCAGAATGTAACAGATGAACCACTAAAAGCAGGTGGGACCATTCAATTTGATGATGAGTCCTTTACCATTACAGCTGTCGGTTCATTAGCAAACCAAAACTTAAAAGAATTAGGGCATATTTCAATCTATTTTCAGGAGCAGATGGAGGATATTCTGCCAGGAGCTGTATTTGCAGCCCCGAATAAATTTCCTGAAATTAAAGAGGGAACCGTTATTACGATAAAATAAATTTAAGTTTATACATTTTTAGAGTGTTTGCGATCCAGGGCATTTCACCATATGTAAAGATACTTAAAGGGAAAAAAGAGGAATGGTTAAGTAGACCTTTTCCCTTTTTTCCTTTTTGTTTTGAAAGCGTTAACATCATTGGGGTATTTAATTTATCAAGAAAAATTATGTGGGGGAAAATGGTCAAGGTTCAGTGAGAAAAAAATATTAATATTTTTCTTTTTTTCCTTGACGAAAGGATTGATAAATTATAAGATGTTTACAAATGTAACACATCAGAACAAATGTAAAAAAAGGGAGGAAAAGCTAATGATGCAGATGGAGAATACTCTGAAACTACCTAGTATGATTACAGACGAGAAATTAAGAGATTTATATAAAGAAATGTGGCTCATTCGCTATTTTGATGAAAAGGTGGATCAGTTTTTTGCTAAAGGTTTAATTCATGGAACAACACACCTTTGTGTGGGTCAAGAAGCATCGGCTTCTGGATCGATTGCTGTTATCGGAAGAAAAGACAAAATCGTTAGTACACATCGAGGACACGGGCACTGTATTTCGAAAGAAGGCGATGTCAACAAGATGATGGCTGAGCTATTTGGTCGATCCACTGGGTATTGTAAAGGAAAAGGCGGTTCAATGCATATCGCTGATTTGGAGAAAGGAAATCTTGGCGCGAACGGAATTGTCGGCGGCGGCCTTCCACTTGCTGTCGGAGCGGCATTAACTTCAAAAATGAAAAAAGAAGATTATGTGGTTCTTTGCTTCTTTGGGGATGGCTCAACAAATGAAGGAAGTTTCCATGAATCCGTTAACCTTGCAGCTATTTGGGACCTTCCAGTTGTCTTTATTTGTGAAAACAACCAGTACGGCATGTCAGGTTCTGTAAAGGAAATGACGCGTGTTGAACATATTGCCGACCTGGGCTAAAGGCTATGGGATTCCTGGTAAGGTGGTAGATGGTCTTGACATGATTGAAATTATGAATACGGTTCACGATGCAGTTGAATATGCTCGCTCAGGATATGGTCCAACATTAATCGAAATGAAAACATATCGCTGGAAAGGACACTCAAAAAGCGACGCTAAGAAATATCGTACTCGTGAAGAGGAAAATGAGTGGAGAGCAAAAGATGGTATTAAGCGATTTAAAGAGATATTAATGCAAAATGGCGTACTAACAGAAGAAAGTGCAAAACAACTCCAAGATGAAGCATACCAAGCAATTGAAGAAGCGGTAAAATTTGCTGAAAATAGTCCAGAACCATCACTTGATAGTTTATTAGAAGACGTATTCGCGTAAGGGATAGGGAGGAAGAAATCATGACTACAAGAGAAATTACCTATTTAGAAGCAGTTCGAGAAGCAATGAGCCAAGAGATGCGGGTAAATGAAGATGTTTTTATTCTTGGTGAAGATATCGGCGTTTACGGTGGAGCGTTTGGAGTCACACGAGGAATGATCGAAGAATTCGGTCCAGAGCGTGTACGTAATACACCAATTTCTGAAGCAGCGATTGCTGGAGCTGCAGTAGGGTCAGCATTAACTGGGATGCGTCCAATTCTAGAGCTTCAATTTTCCGATTTTATCACAATCGCAATGGACCAAATGGTGAATCAAGCAGCGAAAACGCGATACATGTTTGGTGGAAAAGGAAAAGTGCCAATGGTATTAAGAACTCCTTCAGGTTCTGGAACTGGTGCAGCAGCACAGCATTCCCAAAGCCTTGAGGCATGGATGGCACATATTCCAGGTTTAAAAGTTGTTCAGCCATCAACGGCTTATGATGTAAAGGGTTTGCTAAAAGCGGCAATTGAAGATGACAATCCAGTTATTTTTTACGAGCATAAATTACTCTATAGAACGTCCTCTCCTGTACCTGGAAGAGCCATATAAAATTGAACTAGGTAAGGCAGACATTAAACGGGAAGGCACAGATGTAACAATCGTAGCTACTGCAATTATGGTTCATAAAGCGCTTGAGGCTGCTGTGCAGCTTGAAAAAGAGGGAATCAGTGTAGAAATTATCGATCCTCGTACTATCGTACCTCTTGATAAAGAAACAATCATAAATTCAGTGAAAAAGACTGGCCGATTGATTGTTGTGCATGAGGCTGTACAAAGAGGTGGCATAGGTGGGGAAATTGTAAGTGTAGTGGCAGAGAGTGAAGCATTTGATTATTTAGATGCTCCGATTAAGCGCCTTGGTGGCAAAGAAGTTCCAATCCCTTATAACCCGAATTTAGAAAAAGCGGCGATTCCACAGGTACCTGATATTATTGCAGCAGTTAGAGAAACTGTTAGGGAAAAATAAGGAGGAACAATGATGGCAAAAGAAATATTTATGCCGAAGCTAAGCAGCACAATGTCAGCTGGTACCCTCCTCCAATGGTTTAAAGAAGAAGGGGACACAGTTGAGATCGGCGAACCGCTTTTTGAAATTATGACGGACAAAATTAACATTGAAGTAGAAGCATATGATCAGGGCGTATTGTTAAAGAAATATTATCAAGAAGATGAAGAGGTACCAGTTAATCAGATTATTGGTTATATCGGGGAAACGGGGAAAACGTTCCAGCTACATCACCAGGTCTCTCCGGTAGTGAAGAGAAGGTCAGTGAACCTGAGGAAGAGGCAGTATCACCAGAACAAGTTCAACTGGTTGGAATGAGTCTCGCTTCTGACGGTGAGAAACCACGTGCCACCCCAGCTGCTCGAAAATTAGCGCGGACAAATAATCTGGAATTGTTTTTTATTCAAGGTAGCGGGCCGAATGGTCGTGTTCACAGAAAAGATGTTGTGGAACAACTGGCAATACCGGCAGGACCAAAGGCAACCCCGCTTGCACAAAAAATAGCACGTGCCGAACAAGTTAATCTTGCCTCAATTAAAGGAACTGGAGTTAACGGAAAGATTTTAAAGGAAGATTTAATTTCTGTGTCACAGACCACCTTAGTGCCTGAAGTGATATCGACACAAACGGTAGCAAAACGCAAGAAAATGTCTGGCATGAGAAAAGTGATTTCTGAACGGATGGCACAAAGTGCTTACACAGCACCTCATGTGACGATAACATCTGAGGTGGAAATGACGAAGGTAAAAGAACTTCGCACGGCACTACTCCCAGTGATTGAAAAACAGACAGGATTCCGTTTATCGTTTACAGATATTTTAATAAAAGCTGTTGGAGTAGCACTTTCACGTCACCCAGAAATTAATATTTCAATAGATGGTGACTATATTGTTCAGCATAACGAAGTGAATATCGGTCTTGCGGTCGCAGTTTCTGACGGGCTAATGGTACCAGTAATTAAAAATGTAGTAGGAAAAGGACTTGCAGAGCTTACCAAAGATGCAAAGGATATTGGTCAGCGCGCCCGTGAAAATAAATTAATGCCAGATCAGTTAAAAGGGTCCACTTTTACTATTAGTAACCTTGGTATGTATGCGGTCGATGCTTTTACACCAATCATTAATCAACCTGGAAAGTGCGATTTTAGGTGTGGGTCGAATTCAGGATAAGCCTGTAGCAGTCAATGGAGCTCTTGAAATACGTCCAATGATGGTGTTAAGTTTGTCATTTGACCATCGTGTCATTGATGGTGCTCCAGCAGCAGCATTCTTAACAGAGTTGAAAAAGATTCTTGAAAATCCTTTTGAGTTATTAGTGTGATGAGGTGAAAACATTGAAAACATCCTATGATATCGTTGTGGTAGGAGGAGGCCCTGGTGGTTATGTCGCGGCTCTTCATGCAGCTGAACTTGGTAAAAAAACGGCACTAATAGAGGCGGATTTTCTAGGGGGTACCTGTTTAAACCGAGGCTGCATCCCGTCTAAAACCTATTTGAAGCATTCAGAGATCATTGAACAAATTGAAAAGGCAAAGGACTGGGGATTGAAACGGCTCACTCACATTCTCTTTTAGCAAAATGAAAAAGCGAAAAGATGAAGTGATTCAGCGTTTACGTGGTGGCATCAGCTATTTGCTAAAACAAGGCAAAATAGATGTTTATAACGGTTATGGTTCCGTTCTTCAAGGCGGCATCGTGAAAGTGAAAACGCAAGCTGGAGAAGAAACGATTCAAGCAGCGAAGATAATCATTGCCACCGGATCGACTCCAGCGATTCCACCAATTGCGGGTCTTGATACGGTTTCGTTCAATACAAGTGATACAATTTTTGACCTTCCTGAAATCCCAAAATCCGTGATTATTATCGGTGGTGGGGTGATCGGTGTTGAGTTTGCTACTATCTTTGCTTCTCTAAAGGCTGAAGTGACAATTGTTGAGGCTGCGGACCGCATCATCCCAACTGAAGATGGGGAAGCATCTAAATTCTTGACTAAGGCATTAAAGAAAAAGGGAATTAAAATCCATACAAGTTCTACCGTCCAAAAAGTCCAGGAAGTAAATGGCGTTAAGACTGTTGTCTGCGTTGATCCTAAGGGGAAAGAGTTCTCGGTAGAGGCCGAAATTTTGCTTGTTAGTACTGGACGCCGACCAAATTTATCTGCAGTTTCAGACATTCACTTAGAACAAAATGGTCCGTTTATTAAAGTGAATGAAAAAATGGAGACCAGCATTGCTAATCTTTATGCAGTTGGTGATGTAATAGGAGGCTGGCAGCTTGCACATGCAGCAAGTGCAGAAGGTGTGGTTGCCGCAACAAATGCAGCAGGTGGTCTTGACAGAATTGACTATAAAGTCATGCCAAGATGTATTTATACGCTTCCGGAAATTGCATCCGTTGGTTTGTCTGAAGAGGAAGCAAAGAAGCAGGGAATCGACATTATGGTGGAAAAGTTCGATTTTGCGGGAAGTGGTAAGGCATTAAGTGCTGGTGAACCAGACGGATTTACCAAGGTCATATATGAGAGAAAGTATGGCGAAGTGATTGGAGTCGTTATGGCTGGATCGCATGTTACTGAAATGATTTCAGAAGCATCTGCCTTTATGTATTTAGAAGGAACGGTTGAGGAAGCTGCAAAAATGATTCACCCGCATCCTTCTCTTTCTGAAACCTTTTTTGAAGCAGCAGTACTTGCAGTAAATAAACTAAGAAAGATAAGCATGAAAAACAGTTTAGTAGGCTAAGCGATGTAAACCTTTAAAATAGCTGAAACAGGACTGTTGAAAGCTATTCTTAGGATTTTTACTAATAACTAAAATTTATGTTCAAACAAACTATGTCTGTTAAGTGCCGAAAACATAATGTCTCGGCACTTTTTTATGGGGAAAGATGAATTTTAAAAAATTATCATGTACAATGTTCATATGATAAACATTTGTAAAATAAAAATGGGATATTGTTTAAAAGGAGGTGGATATGAGTGGATTGGCAGGAGAGAAGACAATTAGTCAAAGTTTCCAGCATGTATTACCATGATGGGCTGACTCAAGCGGAAGTTGCCAATAAATTAGGTGTATCTAGACCTGTTATCTCAAAATTACTTCAAAAGGCAAAAGATGAAGGGATTGTTAAGGTCTATATAAAGGATGAAAGTGTACATACTGTTGAATTGGAACAGGAGCTCGAAAAACAATTTGGACTTTCAGATGCAGTCGTTATTCCAAACACAAATTTTACCGCTGAAATGGCGAAAAGAGCAGTTGGAGAAGCAGGTGCAAACTATATATCTCAAAATTTGAAAACTGTTAAAAGCATTGGAATTTCATGGGGAGAGACCCTTGCCTATCTTGTTCAGGAATTTCCTTTTGAGCGAAGAGAAGATATAGTCGTTGTTCCTTTAGAAGGAGGAATGGGTGTCAAGAAAGTAGAAATCCATGCAAATCAGCTCGCAAATGAGCTGGCAAAAAAACTTCATGGAAGCTGTGCTTTTTTATATGCACCTGCGATTGTTGAAACGGAAGAATTAAAGGAAAGATTAATGGCAACTGAAGATATCCAAACGGTTCTAGAAATTGGACGGAAAGTGGATATTGCTATCATTGCAGTTGGTAATCCGTTCGATAACTCCACTTTAATGAAACTTGGGTACTTGGATGAAGAGGATCTAAGCCATTTAGAGAGGATCGGAACTGTTGGGGACATTGGATACCGATTTTTTGACGAAAACGGTCATTCAATTAATGATACTTTAAATTCGAAGATCGTTGGGGTTTCCCTAAATGAATTAAAAAATATTAATAAAGTCATTGCAGTCGTTGAAGGTGAGCATAAAGTGAAAAGTATACTCGGAGCACTGAGAGGGCAGATTATTGACGTATTAATAACAGATGAACGGACAGCAAGTGCTATCTTAACTAACAAATAAATATATATAGAAGAAATTAATTTTTTCATTAAAATAAGTTCAAGAAAATATCTTCTAAATACCTTATAAGGAGAAGGTTTCATATGAAAATTTCAGAATTAGAAGTGTCCTTGTATTGCTCACACTGTCATAATGAAACGCTTCACCGTGTTCAATATTTAAATGAAAAGATTTATAGTACTACATGTACCAACTGCCATCATAAAATAGAAATAAACTTAAGCCCATTAAGAGAATTTTATAAAGAAATTTATAAAAGAATTAGTTCTAAACCTACAAGGCTAACCGAGGAATACAAAGAAGATTTAAGTACATTCATTCATAAATTTCCGAAGCGAGTCTTAACAAAACCTTATCGGCTTAAAAAATATGTAAGTGAAACACGGCAAGCATTTAAAAAACTTAAAGAGTAGAATTTATTCATTTTAAAAGTAAAAAGACAAGGCTTCTTTAAACAGAACTGCCTTGTCTTTTCATTTATGCAGCATTCGCTTCCATTTTTTCTTTTTTACCGACGAAAACGGAGTATAACATAATGGCAATAGCTAGAATGGGTACCATTGCAAGAAACAGGTGTCGGTAGCCCATGATTGTAACGAAGAAACCAAGCACGAATGGTCCAGCACCTAAACCGAGATCATAAAGAATAAAATACGTTGATGTCGCATGACCTAGTCGCTCAGGTTCAATTCCTTTAATTGCCAGTGCTTGAGCAATTGAATTGAAATTACCATATCCAAAGCCAATGATACAGGCAGACAATAAAAAAATGAAACTATTAGTGGCTTGACTGAATAGGGCCATTCCTAAACCAAAAAGAATAAGGGCTGGATAAATAACAATATTTGCCCCACGCTGGTCCATTAAAGGTCCTGTAACAGGACGGGAAACTAAAACGGCAATGGCATACACTAAGAAAAACAAACTTCCTGATTTTACCAAATGAATATCCTTGCTATAAAAAGATAAGAACGACATAACACCCGAATAAACGAAACCAACGAGTAAGGCGATAAAGGAAATGTTCATTGCTTTCGGTTCAATATAATTTTTAATAGAAAAACCAGTTTTCTTATTCTGTTCAGTATCAGTATGAAGACGTTTTGGATCGGCAATTTTTAATAAAAATGAAACACCCACACAAATCGCAACTAATACGGTGTTAAATAAAAATATGATTTGATAATGATCGAAAGCCTGGGTAAGTAATATTCCAATAAAGGGTCCAATTGCTGTTGCCAGTACAATACTCATACTATAATAACCAATTCCTTCACCACGTCTTGAATGAGGAATGATTTGCGCAACTACTGTACCCGTTGCTGTACTAATGATTCCAACTGAAAGTCCATGTAACAAACGAATAACCATCAGTAAGGAAAGGTTCACTGCAAAAAAATAAGAAAGTGTCGTTACGACGAAAAAAGATAGACCAATAAAAAAGGTCTTTTTTGTTCCAACAGAAACGATAATCCGACCAGTAAATAATCGACCGATAAGGGTACCGATAATAAAAATGCTAGAAATTAACCCTGCAGTACTTGTAGATGCTCCAAATTCATCAACCGCATATTCCCCAATTGTTACAACCAATAAAAAGAATATTAATATGATTAAAAAGTTTATCGATGAAACAATCAAAAAGTTTTTTGTCCATAGTGGTTCTTTCTTTAACTCTTCCATAAAAGCTCCTTATTATATTAGATTTCTTTTTATGATATCGAGAGCTTGCGTGATGGTGATTTGATTCTCTTCCGATATTCCATCGAAAAGAGAAGCAACCCATTCATCGATCATGCTTTCAACTTCTTCATAAACCAGTTCACCCGCTGTCGACAAGCGGACAAGCTTCGTTCGTTTGTCTGAACCTTCTATAATATCCACATATCCAAGGGAAATTAATTTATGAATTAGACTTGACGCACTCGGTTTTTCAATGTTCGTAGCCTTGGCAATCGCTTGAAAAGACAGTGGTTCTTCATGTTTTAATATCCGAATAATGCCCCATTGCGAGCTAAATAAATTGTACTTTGCTAAATGAACATTTAACTCGTTTATTAAAGGGCGATATAAAGTTAATAAGCTAGTAAACATTTGCCGATTTGATTTAGCCATGAATACCCCTCAGACCGATAGATAGTTAGTCTAACTATCTATATGATATGAAAATAATGCTATAGCAAGTTGAAAATGTTGTCAACCATATGAGGGCATAATTATGTCCTCAAAATTTTAAGGAACTTATAAACTCCTAAACCATAAAGCTGTACAATAGAAAGATATGAAATATCTTCTAGGAGCGATCTAACAATGGATAAAAAAGAGCATGCATTATTGACACATTACCTTCGCAAATTAAACAACCATACCTTTGATGAAAAGGATATATATGCTTTTATTTTGCTTTTGAAAAAACAAAACAGAGATGTCCGTTGGTTAAATGAAATGGCAGATTTTGTGGTGAAGCGAGAACAATATACAGGATTGATAAAAGATTACCTTTTCGAGATTCGAAAAAGGTTTGCAAGCATGGGACAGACAAAAGCTACCATTCGGATTCAAGATGTTTTCTCATTTAAAGAAATAAGAAATGGCTTAAACAAAGTATTGGCAGAATGCCAGTGCGAGGAGTTATCGAATGAGGAAATAAATGATTTTGTTGTCTGCTTAATTTCGATTCTACAGCAGATTACCATCACGGATGAACACGGCAAGGAAATAGGGAAATTATTTTTAGCCATTTCTAATAAACAGGTCATTTTAATGGCTGAGCTTGGAGTTTCACAAAATTTATTCAAACAAACAAATGTTGTTTTTCCAGTGTTAACGGCCAATAATCGCTACATAGATATAAAAAAACAGGATCAATACGATACTCCATACCTGTTTGCAGATGATGCAGTCGAAGTAATCAGACAGGAAGGAAGATTAGTAATGAACATTCTTGCAGAAGTTCTGCAAGATTAAATTAACACCAGTACAGTTGTTCGTTTTATTTTTTTTGCTGTGTTAAAGCTTTTGTTGATTTCGGCACAAAGTTGATTGGAGCGGAAGGTGCTCGACTCCTGCGGGAGCAGCGGGCCAGGTGAGACCCCGCAGGCGTATAACGCCGAGGATGCTCAGCGCCCGCCCCGCGCGGCGCTGAGCATCTGGAGAGGAAATCAACATTCTAATTAGAGCCTTTTTTTGATAGTCATAAATACAGAAGTGATTGAGATAAGTAATTTTTTGCATGATATATATGATAAATGTTCATGCTAAAAGAAAAAATGTAATGGGGTTTTTTCTATGGACACGATTAAACCAATAAAAATTCATGCAAGGGACGCAAATCTGGCTGTTTCAAAAGAACCTTTATCTGCAGCAGAAGTAGGAAAGCTTTGGGCTACCTATATGGGAAATACCATGGCGAAGCAAGTTCTTAAGTTCTTTCTTCATCATTGTGAGGATTCTAAAATAAAAAAAGTAGTTGAAAATGCACTTAACTTAAGTGAAGGAATAGTATCTAGAATTGAAGAATTGTTTCGGAGTGAGCAATTTCCAACTCCGGTTGGCTTTACCGAAGATGATCTCAATCTAGATGCACCACGACTTTTTGTTGATGATTTTTATTTGCATTACTTAAAATATGCAGGAAAAGCAGGGCTCACCCTTTATGGGATTGCTGTACCGCTTATGACAAGATTAGATGTACGAGAGTTTTATTCCAATGTGATTGAATTAACCGTAAAACTTATAAATCAAGTCAATGATATCTTTATGGATAAGGGCTTAATGATGAAGATCCCAACAATACCGATTCCCGAAAAAGTTGATTTTGTTAAAAAGCAAAACTACTTAAACGGTTTTTTGGGAGATATAAGACCGCTACATGGTTTAGAGGTTGCTCATCTATTCGATAATATCGAAAATAATGCAACAAGCAAGGCGGTCTTAACCGGTTTTTATCAAGTCGCTAAAAATGATGATGTAAGAAAGTACTTTCATAAAGGGAAGGATCTAACGGTGAGTCATATCGAGCATTTTGAACAAATCCTTCATAAGGATGATATGCCAGCGCCCTCCTTTTTGGATCATTTGGTTACAACGTCAACGATTGCCCCATTTTCGGATAAATTGATGATGTTTCATAAGATTGATATGTTTTCAATGAGAATTCGCGCCTACGGAAATTCCTTATCAGTCAACGGAAGAAAGGACTTAGGTGTAGACTACAGTCGGTTTTTGGCGGAAGTCGGTCTATATGTTAAGGAAGGTGCTGAAATTTTTATTGACCATGGATGGATGGAGCAACCACCAGAAGTGGCAGACCGTGACCATCTGTCATCTCAAGAAAAGTAAGCTAGAAAGGGGAAACTGCCAAGTGATTGGCAGTTTTTTAATGTGCTTTTTAATGCAATCAGAGTGATAATTATCACTACGAACAACCCTCAATAGGATTATCATGAAACTAGTTAAAAACATGTATTGCACCTTTTTATGACATATATTATTTATACAGAAAGAAGGATTAAAATGTCAGAAAAACTAGTGGAAAAGATCTATGAGGTTCTTGAGGAAGTGTTAGATCCCGAGCTGGGCATTGATATTGTGAATTTAGGTTTAGTATATGAGGTAAAGGTTTCCGAAGAACTGGATGTAGAAATCCTAATGACGATGACATCAATGGGCTGTCCACTTGCAGGGCAAATTGTAAGTGATGTGAAAATAAAACTTTCCGAAGTACTTAAAGAGCTACGGAATATTGATGTTCAAATCGTATGGAGTCCAGCCTGGACAAAAGACAAAATGTCTCGATATGCAAAAATTGCCCTTGGTGTTCGAGATTAAGGTAAAAAATCGGAGCATTCTTGCACGGTGTTGAGTACCTGGATCGGAACCAATAAACAAGTGTAAAATGAACTTCTAAAAAGAACCTATTTCATTCATAATAAATTTGTACTAAAATAGTATAGTGAAGTGGTCAAATAGTACTACCTATTTGACCATATTCTTATATTTTTGAAAACGATTTACTTTTTAACATGCTGTGTTTTGACCGCCATGAGAATGGAAATGGAGGAATAATATGTTTTGGAAGAAAGTTGATGGGATTAATCTTTGGAAGGTAAACCGAATTTTTAATAAGCTCGCCCTTTCTAAAGCCTATCTGGAAGAAAAGCTTAATAACGGAATGGTCGTAATTGAATTAGCTCCTAAGAAAACGAAAGAATTAACGAATAAAGCGATGCAACGTGAAATAGAGGAGAATGTGCGGAAATCTGAAGGCTTTGAAGTGTTCCGCCTAAGTTTATTAGAGGATTGTGAGCCCGTCTATAAAGAGAAAGTCACAATGTATGGTGTCTCAAGATGGATAGAGATACCTTTAGATTACAGTTTAAACTAATCTGTCCAATGGACAGGTTCTTTTTTTGCAGAATAATAATGTAAGATTGCAAACTTGGTACATCAACGTTAAGATTGAGATTATGGGAATTATTTTGACGGTTAATAAAGAGAGGAATTATAAATGAATAAAAAATTTACAGATGAAGTTTTATCACGCAAAACGTTTGCGATTATTTCTCACCCAGAATGCCGGGAAAACAACCCTTACAGAGAAACTGCTATTGTTCGGTGGTGCTATCCGTGATGCAGGTACTGTTAAGGCAAAGAAAACAGGGAAATTTGCCACAAGTGACTGGATGGAAATTGAAAAGCAACGTGGAATTTCCGTTACTTCGAGTGTCATGCAATTTGATTATTTAGGGTACAGAGTTAATATTTTGGATACTCCAGGACACCAAGATTTCAGTGAAGACACGTATCGGACCTTAATGGCAGTTGATAGTGCTGTGATGATTGTTGACTCAGCAAAAGGGATCGAAGACCAAACCATTAAGTTGTTTAAAGTGTGCCGAATGAGGGGATTCCCATCTTCACGTTTATCAACAAATTGGACCGACAAGGTAAAATGCCTCTTGAGCTACTTGCAGAGCTGGAAGAAGTATTAGGCATTGAATCTTATCCGATGAACTGGCCGATTGGTATGGGTAAGGAATTTTTAGGGATTTATGATCGTTTCTATAACCGAATTGAACAATTTCCAGGTCGGCGAGGAAGAACGTTATATCGGTTTAAATGATGATGGTGAAATTGAAGGTGAACATCCATTAAAGCAATCTGGACTATATGATCAAACACTCGAAGAAATTATGCTTTTAAATGAGGCTGGGAATGACTTTTCGCCAGAGCGCGTAAAGGATGGCACACTCACACCTGTCTTTTTCGGTAGTGCTTTGACGAATTTCGGGGTCCAAACGTTTTTGGAAACGTATTTGAAGTTTGCACCAGCACCACAGCCGAGACAATCATCAGTTGGTGAAATTAATCCTTTATCAGAAGATTTCTCTGGCTTTATTTTTAAAATTCAAGCAAACATGAATCCAGCCCACCAGGACCGGATTGCCTTTTTAAGAATTTGTTCAGGAAAATTCGATCGGGGCATGTCTGTTTCATTAGCCCGAACAGGGAAACCAATCAAGCTTTCATCATCAACTCAATTTATGGCTGATGACCGTAGCACTGTTGATGAGGCAGTAAGTGGCGACATTATTGGCCTTTATGATACTGGAACATACCAGATAGGAGATACCCTTGTAGGTGGAAAAGATCAGTTCGAATATGAACGCCTTCCGCAATTCACCCCTGAACTATATGTTAGAGTTAGCGCCAAAAACGTCATGAAGCAAAAGTCCTTCCATAAAGGGATTCAACAGCTTGTACAAGAGGGTGCAATTCAGTTATTTAAAACGTTAAAAACAGATGATTATTTACTTGGTGCAGTCGGTCAACTCCAATTTGAAGTATTTGAACACCGCATGAAGAACGAATATAATGCCGAGGTAATCATGGAGCGGTTAGGGTCTAAGGTTGCACGATGGGTTGAAAATGATCAAGTGAATGATAACTTATCGAGCTCTAGAAGTCTTCTTTGTGTCGACCGTTTCGATAATAAGGTTTTCTTATTTGAAAATGAATTTGCTCTTCGGTGGTTCCAAGATAAAAACCCAGAAGTAAAGCTATATAACCCGATGGATTCAGAACAATAATGGAAGAAAGTTGCCTGCTACTGGTAATCAGTAGTGGGCTTTTTATTATTTATAAATAATTTTTCGTTATATTATTTACATTATTTGTATACGCTAACGTTAGTTACAAAGTGGAGGTAGTCGGTATGTTACGAATTAAAAAGAGTGTTTTTTCTTTTACGATTAAGACTGGATTTTGTAACACGTCCGTTAAAGTAATATGAAAAAACAAGGTAAATTAGAGGCAGTACTTTGGAATGTTGCGATGCCGGGCTTTAGTCAGCTGCTCAGTGGCCAGTTTTTAAAAGGTATTTTTCTTGTTCTATCAGAAATGATAATAAACTTAAATAGTCATTTTAATTTAGCGATTATGTATAGCTTTCTTTGGGAAATTGAAAAAGCTAGTCAATCAGTTAATTACCAGTGGTTAATGTTCTATCCGTGTTTCTACATGTTTTCACTCTGGGATGCGTATAGATATTCGATGCCCGAAACGGAAAAGAGATCTTATCTTCCGTTTGTTTTTGGTGCATTTACTGTGACGGTTGGTTTAATGCTTTCACCTAAGCTTAAATTATTTGGTACTACATTAGGACCTGTATTTCTTCCTATTTTGTTCTTACTACCTGGATTATTGATTGGCTTTTTAATTCGTTCTCTAATATTACGTTACGAACATTCAACAAAATGAAATAAATAAATTTGAAAAAAATTTATTTTTCACTCCCCCATAAATGAACCGAGCTGTTACGTACTCTTTATTAGAAGAAAAAATATTATATTTTGCCATCTTTGACCCATTCAATTCACAAAATAGGAACGTATGTTATAATTGGTGGGGTCAGAGAGGTGAGATCATTGTTTGGATTAATATTCATCAAGAAAAAGAAGAAAATCTCGTTAGAGGAAACTGTTGCTCTAATTCAACAAGGTGATCAGACCCTGCAGAATGAACTTATTGAATCCTACAAACCATTTATCGCAAAAACTGTCTCAACTGTTTGCAAGCGATATATACATGAATCAGACGATGAATTTAGCATTGGTCTCATTGCTTTTAATGAATCAATCGAAAAATTTAGCCCTGAAAGAGGGAAATCGTTACTAAGTTTTGCAGAGGTTATCATTAAGAGAAGAGTCATTGACTTTATTCGGAAAAATATTAAAGAAAATAATTTAAGACTAGACACTGGAATAGACTTTCAAAGTGATGAACCTATTATTGGAATGTCGATTGAGAATGAGCTTTCGATTGAACAGCACAACAAAGAAATTGAAGAAGTACAACGCAGGGAAGAGATCTTCCTCTTTCAACAAAAGCTACAATCTTTTGGCCTAACCTTTCAAGAGATTATTGAGCAATCACCAAAACATGCAGATGCAAGAAAAAACGCAATGGCCATTGCGAAAATGATTGTTGACAATAAAGAGCTTTTATCTTATCTATACGAGAAAAAACGACTACCAATTAAGGAATTAGAAAAAACAGCCCATACTAGCAGAAAAACCATTGAGCGAAATCGAAAATATATTATTGCGATTACGATCATTCTAACTGAAGAATTCCACTTTTTAAGAGATTACATTAAAGGGGTGATAGATGATTGAAAACTGGAATCATAATGCAAATAGATGAACATTTTTTAACGTTATTAACCCCAGATGGGCAATTTCTTCGGGCTCGAAATGAGGAATCTGCTTATCTAATTGGACAAGAGATTCAATTTATCCCAATGGAAGCGGTAGATTGGAAATCACGAAAATGGTATCATTCAGTGAAAATGAAGACTTTTGTAGCTGCAGCATTAGTCATGATTTTTGGAACTGGGGCTCTTATCCCGTTTTATCAAAGCAATCAGGTATATGCCTATATGTCCCTTGATGATGGCTCAAGCATAGAATTAGAGGTAAATAAAGACCTTGAGGTTATCGGAATCGTTCCCTATAATAAACAAGGTGAAAAAATTGTTGAATCTATAGGTGAGTGGAAGAAGAAGGATGTATCAACTATTTCAGGAAAAATTGTAACCGAAATGAAAAAGCAAGCGGTCGGAGACGGTGAAATTGTTCTTTGCTCAACTATTATGGGTGAGGAGAATAAAGAAACAGATAAAGCATACAAACAAAAAATGTCGGATATTCAAACGTCGGCCAAGAATAATCATTCGACATTGGTAGTCGTTGAAGGAACAGAAAATGAGAGAAACAAGGCCAAAAATCAAGGAGTCACTCTTGGTCAAATTAAAGAAAATGAATCAGCTAAAAATGAAAATCAGTTAAAAAATACTGATTCTACATCTAAACCAAAACAGAAGAAGAATGAGCAGAAAAATACAACCGTACCTAATAATGAACCAGAAACAGAATCGAAATTAGAATCAGAAAATCCACCAGCTAATCAAAACAACCAAACGGTTGATAATGTGGACCCTACACAACACTCAAACAAAAATGCTGATTCAGAGCTAAACGGAAACCAGAATCAATCTAAATATAATCAACAGCATTGGAAAGAAACGCAACGTCAAGAGACAAGTAAAAAAGATACTACAACTCAGTCCACTACTAATAATAGTAATCAGAATAACAATAAAACAGTAAATAAGGACATTAAAGACCGAACGCCAAATAAATAGTCACGGTCGATTGTTTAAAATTGAGATTGATGTGAAAGAAACCATAAAAAGTTCGGAATAGTCCGGACTTTTTTGTGCCAAAATATTGAGTATGAAGTTTATTTCCCGCCAGATAATTGAGCTTGTGCTTGTTTGACAAGACGTTTTGTGATTTCTCCACCAACCGAACCGTTTGCTCTAGAAACGGTATCTGATCCTAATGTCACTCCAAATTCCTGGGCAATCTCATATTTTACCTGGTCTAAAAATTGCTCTACACCAGGTACTAGTAGTTTATTACTGTTATTTCGAGACATCTTATTCAGCTCCTAACTTAGTTTACAGAGACTACCTCTGTATAGATAGTGTGCGGAATGTAAAATAATTAATGCATGGTAATGCTTATCGTGGATGGTTGGGAATTCCAATCAAAAAACCAAAGCCTCGGTTTCAGAGGCTTTGGCAGTATCGTAATATGATGTTATTGTTTATTTGCTTGAGCGTACTCGAATGCTTCTAACAATAGATCGACGATGTGAACGCCACGAGAAGTTTTGCTTAACCCTTCGCGCTCTATACCTAGCTTCATTTGCAATAAACAGCCAGGATTGGAGGTTGCAATCGTCGTTGCCTGAGTATCGCGAACACGATCCATCTTGTAATCAAGGAACTTCATCGACATTTCCGATTGAATGATGTTATAAATACCTGCAGAACCACAGCATCGATCAGCTTCCACCATTTCATGGTAGTCAACGCCTTTAATAGCTTTCAGCAATATGCGTGGATATTGAGATGCTTTCATAACATTTTTTAAGTGACAGGAATCTTGATACGTAATCACCTGATATGGCAAACGAAGCTCACGTTTATGAAAATCAAGTGCCACAAGAATTTCTCCGACATCCTTTAATTTATTAACAAAATCAACAGCGCGTTCCGCAAATTCTGGGTCATCATGCAACACATGATCATACTCGATTAGGAATGCACCACAACCACCGGCATTGGTGATGATATAGTCGACATTTAAGTCTTCAAAAGCTTTAATATTTTTTCGCGCCATTTCTTTTGAATTATCTTTTTCCCCATAGTGACCATGGAGAGCCCCACAGCATGCTTGATCTTCAGGAATGACGATTTCACAGCCAGCATGCTGTAACAGAGTGATGGTTGATTTATTTGTTTCATAGAACATCGTATCCATTAAGCAGCCAGTAAAGAAGGCGACACGTTTTTTTTGTGTGCCAATTGGCGCATGAAGATTTGGGCGACTGAGCATCTCTTTACGAGTTGCAATTTTTGGAAGAACCCGTTCCATTGTTGCAATCGTATCAGGGAATAACTTCATCACTCCAACTGAACGAGCTACAGTTTGCAAGCCAGAACGTTGGTAGAAGCCAATTAAATTAACAAGAGTTCTCATGTTATTTTGCTTAGGGAAAAGATGGCCAAACACAACTTTTCGAACTACTTTCACTGGTGCTGAGTAACTCTTGTTTTGTGCAATACAATCACGAGCTTGTTCTAGTAAGTGGCTGTAGTTAACGCCTGAAGGACATACGACTTCACAAGCGCGGCATCCTAAACATAGGTTCATTGATTTTTCAAAGTCCTCATCTGGCTCAATTAATCCGTCAACAACGGCTTTCATTAGAGCAATTCGACCCCTTGGAGAGTGAGACTCTTGGTATCCGGATTCGATATAGGTTGGACAAGCTGGTAAACAAAAACCGCATCTCATACAGTTTAAGAGATCATCTTCATTCATTTGCTCTTTAAATTTTTGTTGGATGATTTCTTGTTCTTTTACAGTTGTCATTTTGAGATCACCACACGTTTTCTGCTATTTTCCAAGAAGATTTTACCTGGATTTAAGATGTTGTTGGGATCTAATGCATCCTTCACAGCCTTCATGGCTACAAGTCCTTCTTTACCAACCTTTAACTCGAGGTAAGGAGCTTTTTCAGTACCGATTCCATGCTCACCAGAAATAGTACCACCAAGGCTAACTGCAGCTTCAAAGATTTCTGCGAATGCTTTTTCAACGCGATGCATTTCTTCTTTATTACGAGCATCAGTTGGACAGGTTGGATGAAGGTTGCCATCTCCAGCATGACCGAACGTACAAATTTTAACATTATATTTTTTGGCAATGTCATTGATTGCTTTAACTAAATTGGCTACTTGAGATCTTGGTACAGTTGCATCTTCAAGAATAGTTGTTGGCGCTAAACGTGCTAACGCAGATAATGCCGTACGGCGAGCAGTAGCAAGTTTATCTGCTTCATCGTTATCTTTGGCAACTTGTACTGATGTTGCATTTTCACTTTTGCAAATCTCTGCGATTTTCTCCATATCTCTATCAACTACTTCAGCCGGTCCATCCTGTTCGATAAGGAGTACGGCTTCAACATCGGTTGGAAGTCCGATTTTCACATAATCTTCAACTACTTCCAGGGTGGCCTTGTCAAGGAATTCCAAAGTTGTTGGGATAATTTTTGCTGCAATAATTTTTGAAACGGTTTTTGCTGCTGATTCAACATCTTGGTATAACGCTAATGCAGTCTTCTTCGTTTCTGGTTTTGGAACAAGCTTCAGAATTGCTTCTGTAATAATACCGAGTGTTCCTTCAGAACCAACCATTAGACGTGTAAAATCGTAACCCGCAACGTCTTTAGCTAATTTCCCACCAGTACGGATAATGTCGCCATTTGCTAATACTACTTCTAGACCAATTACATAATCACGAGTAACACCGTACTTTAATCCGCGAAGTCCACCTGCATTTTCAGCAATGTTTCCAACGATAGTCGAAACCTTTACTGTACCTGGATCTGGTGGATAGAACAATCCTTTCGCTTCGACTGTTTTAATTATATCCATCGTGATTACACCAGGCTCAACCGTAATGGTTAGATTTTCTAAATCAAAATCGATAATTTTATTCATATGTTTAAATAACATTACAACTCCTGCCTGAGTTGGTGTGCACCCACCACAAAGATTAGTTCCTGTGCCACGTGCATAGATCGGAATTGAATGTTCATTACAAATTTTCACAATTTCAGAAACTTCTTTTGTATTACGTGGACAAATGACTGCATCAGGCATGGCCTGTTTATTTGGTGTTGAATCGTAAGAATATGAGAGCCTGCCTACCTTTGAATCATCATAGTTTTCTTGTCCGACAATAGAAATAAACTTTTTTGCTACATCATTAGATATCATGTTGATTCCCCCATGTAATTATTAAGCGCTTACAAAAACCCCCGTAGTTATAAGCGATAATCATTTTACTACAATAAGTATAAAAAAAAGCACAGTGTTTTTCTATGGATGAAACAACAAAAAAAGACCTTATTTAGGTCTCCTTTTTGTTGTTTCGTCTAAAAGTTGTAAACTTAGGAATAAGATGAGTAAATCATTAATATTTGACGGGTCAAGGCGTGTCAGTTCGTAAACCTTTTTTAGCCGATAATGGAGTGTATTGATGTGAACATGGAGTGAGGCTGCAGTTTTTTTTAGTGAATGATTATTTTCGAATAACTTTTTTAAAGTATGTATCAATTCTTCTTCATTTGTGATCTGACCAATTGTTCGTTCGAGAAAGACTTGCTTCGTTTCATGTTTCACTTCATCAAAAATCATTTCAATTGTTAAATCCTCATCAAAAATAATATTTGAATGTTGGTCAATGGATCTTAACGCACGTTCTGCCTGGTTGTATGAAAGAATCATTTCTTTGGAGGAAACAATTTGACCAATCCCAATCGATAGTTGCGAATTCAAATTTTCTTCTAGAAAGTTTTGAAAGGAGGTGACATAATTTAAAATTTGGTCGCGGTTTTCTTGTTGGGAGGTTTCTCTAAGCACGAGAACCCGATTATTTCCCCAACGGATTAATATATCACCGTTTTTTGCATTATTCCATTTAGAAAAGGAACTGTATATATCGCGTGGGAGAAGATGCTCAAACTGATGGATATCAATCATAATCGCTTGTCTATTCGTCGTTAAATCAACATTTAGTAGCTTCGCCTGATTCAAAAAGACAAAATCCCAGTCACGGTTTTGTAGCCAGTCAAAAACAAAAGCCTCTAGCGTTCTAGATTGCAACTCAAGCTGTTGTGAATAATAATTTTCGCTGACAAGCATTTCTGTCATTTTTCGAATAATTTCCCCAAAGGGGGATACCTTAGCCGGATCACCTGTTATACCAATGACACCGATTACATCTCGACGAAAAAAAACAGGAAGATTGATCCCAGCCCGGACCCCAATCAATTTTCTTTCATCCTTCTCTAAAATAATAATCCGATCTTTTTTTTCAACAGCTAAAAGAGCACCTTGATGGAAATTTCCAATCCGGTCTTGATCAGTACTAGCAATAATAATCCCTTCTGTATTGACAATAATAATGTCTTCCCCAATTAGCTTTTTAACATCTTTAACAATCTTTTCAGCAATTCCTGGAGAGAGCATAATGTCGAATCCCCCACTTTAATCAAGTATGTATAGTTAATTATAGAAGAATTTTTTGAGAATTGCTTCTTATTTCACCATTTATCCATAATTGAAATGGGGAAAATATTACCCGTAGAAACCTACGGGTGTGGGGAAAAGGTGCTTAATCCTTACCATGGCTTACATCCTTGGTTGGGTGCATAAAAGGCACTTGTGGGGTTCGCTTTTGTTCGAGTAAATCACGATTTTCTGAAGTATTCCAACCAATATCATTAGTGGGATGAACCCATTCTTCACCAGCCATAATCGCTGGATCTGTATCCTTTGTCCAATTTTCAAGCGGTGAATTGGCCGAATTGTAAAGGCTGTCTCCAATGACTACGCCATGTGAATTAACAAATGGTGGTTGCATTTTTATCCCTGTTCCCTTAAAGCTTGGTGCATTGACTTGGTGTGGTAGCGTTTCTTCTATACTAATGTCCTCAGGTTTTGATTTATCAGTCAACTTTTTCAGCCCCTTTTTTCTTTATTTTTTGCTCTAGTTCCTTTTTTATGAGTGGACAGTAATGGCTATATGTGGCAACAAAGCAATGCATGGTTTTAGTCATAATGTAAAAAATATTGATGAACATGATTTAATTAACAGGAGGTCAACATGGCTAAACGGAAAGCAAAATTTGATACGGTTGAAAAATATAGTAAGACACCACATAAAAATATTCAGGAATCTGAGTTCTCAGCTGAATTTGAAGCTGGTGAAAACCCAATGAAGGGTGCAAATCGCAATTCAAAGCAGGGGAGAAAGGGTAAAGGGAAGCACAATGAAAGACCGATTGAGTAAAAATAATAATAAAGATACGACGGCAAATGTTGAATTTGGAATTGAATTCGGTGATATAAATGGAGCAAAGTTAGTCGAATATCCATTTATGAATCAGGATCAACAAATAAAAAAGAAGAAAAAGAAATAAGAAAAGCGGAAGGCGCCCGCCTATCGGCGACAAGCACAAGACGAGCCGGCCGAAAGGTTGTTCTTTGACCTTTTTGGCCGGATTGTTCGAAAAGCGGAGGCGGCTCGCACAGGGGCGACAGGCATAAGACGAGCCAGTCGGAAGGTTGCTTTTGACCTTCTGGCTGGATTGGCTTATGACCCCGAGCCCCTAGCCGCTGAAGCTAGACAGGCTTGTGACCTCGAGCCGATGGCGCCTGAAGCTAGACACCCATCAAAATTATATACTTTCTTTACTTTTAATAAACAAGGAACAGCCAATTTCACCAAAATTTGGTGATTAGGCTGTTCCTTGCTATTTTAAAGTAAATAAATGTGCTTTCGTTGTTTCTGGCTTGTAGTAGGACAAAAGTTTATAATGACCTTCATGAATTTCCCCTGTTTCAAGGAATGCTTCTAAATCAAAATGAAGCTTCTCCATCATCGTCAGCTTGTACAGCTCCTTTTCGGATAACTGTAAAGATACAAAATTAGAACCGAGCAGCTCAGGATTAGACAAAATCAATTGATAGGCATGCGTAATCTCCTGTTTTGTCAGTCGATCCTCCCACCATGGTTTTCGAGGTTTATATTTTTGGTTTCGCAAATAGTCATATTTCATCATTCCTTCGATAATCAACAGGTCTGATAGATTTTGCTCTTGAAGAAATTGGTAAAGGCGTCTAAATAAATCCTCTAATTGGTGCCCGATTCTTGCCCATCCTTGCAGATCCCAATACGTTCCAAACTGCTGGAAAAAGTCAAATGGTGTAGGGAATACGTTTGATACTAAGTACTCAATCGTTGTATCCATACGGTGATCGTTCCAATATTTTTCAAGTACATCCTCAACTTGCTTTATTTTAATGATATCGTTGAAGGAAAGAACATTATTTCCTAATATTTCATATGGTGGATAGTCCATATAAATGTATTGATATTTGTCGGCATCTCGTCTGACACCTGTACCATGGAGCATTTTAAGAAAGCCAAGCTGTAGCTCCTCAGGGCGAAGAGCAAATACGTCATTAAACGTCTTACGGAAGCTATCATAGTCTTCCTCAGGTAGTCCTGGCAATTAAGTCTAAATGCTGATCAATTTTTCCGCCTTCCTTAATCATAGTTACGGTGCGAGTGAGCTTTTCAAAATTTTGTTTCCGATTAACAAGTTCATTGGTTAAATCATTCGTAGACTGAACTCCGATCTCGAAACGGAATAAACCTGGTGGCGCCGTTTCATTAAGAAATTGAATCACCTCAGGGCGCATAATGTCAGCTGTAATTTCAAATTGAAAAACTGTTCCAGGTGCGTGTTCGTCAATCAAAAACTGGAAGATGTCCATCGCATAGCTTCTGCTAATATTGAAGGTTCGATCAAGAAATTTAATTGTTTTTGCTCCATTGTCCATTAAATAACGAAGGTCTTCTTTAATTTTTTCCCGATCAAAATAACGGACGCCGACCTCGATCGAAGACAAACAGAACTGACAGCTAAATGGACAGCCGCGACTAGTTTCAATATAGGTTACCCGTTTTGAAAGATTAGGGAGGTCCTCTTTAAAGCGGAAAGGTGAAGGGAGGTCACGAAGGTCTATTTTGTTTATCTGCATGTTAACCTTAATTGCTTCTCCTTTTCGGTAAGCAATCCCTGGAACAGTTTCAAAATCAAGCGATTGATCAATGTGTTGAAGCAATTGTTTGAAGGTCGCTTCGCCCTCACCTGTGACAATAAAATCAAATTCGGGAACTCGCTTCATCCGATCCTCAACATCGTAGGAAACCTCAGGACCACCCATAACGATCACGATGTTTGGATTGATCTTTTTGATCATTTGAATGACCTTTATTGTCTCTTCGATATTCCAAATATAACAGCTAAATCCAATTATCTTGGGGTTTTTTTGAAGCAAATCGGTAACAATACTTAAAGTAGGATCCTTGATTGTATATTCGGGTATATCAATCATGTACTCAGGCTCACAATAAGCTTTTAAATATCGAATCGCTAAATTCGTATGGATGAATTTCGCGTTAAGAGTAGTACAAATTATGTTCATGCTACTGACTCCTTTAAAAAATAATAAACTTTCTAAACCTTAGTAATTATAGTCCAGTATGAACGAAAATAATAGAAGGAAAACGCACTGTAATAAAAAAAGCATTTCCCATAAGGAAAATGCTTTTTGAAATTAATAGATTAAGGAATCATGAAAGAGAAAAATGTATGTTGTAAGAATGTCATAACGCAAATGATCAAGACTAGGAAGAAGCTGTATTTAAGTGTGAATCGTAATAATTCACTTTCTTTACCCGCTAATCCTACTGCCGCACACGCTACTGCGATTGATTGTGGAGAAATCATTTTACCAGTTACTCCACCTGAAGAGTTCGCAGCAATTGCAAGGATAGGATTCATCCCAACAGATTCAGCTGTAATTTTTTGCAGATTACCAAATAGTAAGTTTGCAGAAGTATCAGAACCTGTAATAAATACTCCAAGCCATCCAAGTAATGGCGAGAAGAATGGGAATAGTGATCCTGTTTTTGCTAATGACATACCAAGAGTTGTACTCATACCTGACGCATTTGTTACATAAGCGAAACCTACAACCGATGCAATTGTGACAATTGGGAATTTCATTTCATTTAAAGTTTCACCAAATGTAATAACCCAATTTTTCCAAGTGATACCTGTAATGAATTTTGTGATTACACATGCAATTAGAATCGCTGTTCCTGCAGCTGCTAAAATTTCTAACTTATAAACTGCTGGAACTGGCACGCCAGCCGTGTTGATAATTTTGTTATTTAATCCAGGAACTTCAGGCATGAAAGTTAAGGCATGTCCGATAGAGTTAACCACTTTTAAAAGAGCGTTTGTTCCTTCATAGTGACCGGCTGAAGGCTAGTTTTATTGCCGGTATACCCCAAATCGAGATAATACCAGTTAATACAATAAATGGAGACCATGCTTTGAAAATTTGTCCGCCAGAATAAGAAACTTCCTTTTCAGAACCTTGCTTGGCAGTAGCACTTGTGGCCGCCATTTCTTGTTCTGCAGAGAAGCGGTAAATTGTTTTCGGCTTCCAGAACTGTAGGAAAATCGCTAATGCGAATAGAGAGATTAATGCTGATAGAATATCTGGAAGCTCAGGTCCTAAGAAGTTTGAGCTTAAGTATTGTGTAATCGCAAATGCAAAACCTGAAACTAAAATCGCTGGTAGTACTTCCATTGTACGTTTGAAACCAGTCATAATGAACACTAAGAAAAATGGAATGAATGCTGATAAGAATGGTAGTTGTCGCCCAACCATTTTTGAAATTTCCATTGCTGGAATTCCTGTTGGTCCTTCAACTGCAATGATAGGAATACCGATTGCACCGAAAGCAACAGGTGCTGTATTTGCAATTAAACATAATCCGGCTGCATATAGTGGGTTAAAGCCTAAACCTACTAACAGTGCTGCAGAAATCGCAACGGGTGCACCAAAGCCAGCCGCACCTTCAAGGAATGCTCCAAATGAGAACGCTATCAAAAGTGCTTGCAAACGGCGGTCTTCCGTGATAGAAAGAACTGAACTTCGGATAATATCAAATTGGCCAGTTTTTACTGTAATTTGATAAAGGAATACAGAAGTGATGATAATCCAGCCGATAGGGATAATCCCGTAAACGGCACCTTGTGACGCTGACATTACTGCCATACCTGCTGGCATTTTGAAGAAGAAAACTGCAACGACGATTGATACTAACAGAGTTGTTATCCCTGCAATATAGCCTTTCATTCGCTTGATCGCAAGTGCCCAGAAAAAGTACAAAATTGGAATAAGTGCTACAACTGCGGACCAAAGAAGGCTATTTCCTACAGCGGTAAAGTTTTGTGTGAATGTCATGATACTCCCCCAAGTATTCAGATTAGTTGCTGTTTTAAATTTACCCCGTAAATTAAAAACGTTTAAAACCCTTTCACACCTCCCGATTACGCAGTAAACGCTTACAACACAGTGTAAACGCTTTCGAAAAATAAGAAACTTTATTTCTAGTCCAAAGCTATTATTCTATTGGACTATTTAAGCAGAATTATATTGTTATTTTATTAGAAAAACAATATCTTTGTTAAAAATTTTTGTGGAAAAATTTTTAGACACTCCAAAACGGGTCCGCTATAATGGATTTTACAAAGGGAAAATATTATTAAAAGGGGTTTAATCCATTAAGAGGGCAGGGGTTTTCTTGCAATACAAGCCGATTAAGTCATTGAAAATATATGAAGAGGTCACAGAAGCATTATTAGACATGATCCGAAAAGGGAAGTTGAAACCAGGTGATAAATTAGACTCGGTACACCAATTGGCAGAAAAATTTCAGGTTGGCCGCTCGGCAGTTAGAGAAGCCCTGACCGCTTTAAAAGCGATGGGCCTTATCGTAATGAAACAAGGGGAAGGAACGTATGTCTGCGAATTTGAACCGGGTCAAGTGACGTCCACATTATCGACTGCTATCCTCATGAACAAAGAGGATGTAAGAAATCTCCTTGAAATAAGAAAAATTATCGAAGCAGGTACTGTAGCCGCAGCGGCTAATAAAGCAACGGATGAAGATTTGGGACTTATTGCTCATGCGTTACTAGAAATGAGGAATAATCTTGGAGATGAGGAGCTTGGTGAAAAGGCTGATTTTAAATTTCATATGGCAATTGCCCAAGCATCAAGAAATCCTTTACTTGCACGGTTAATGGAGCATGTTTCTGTGATGATTGTGGATGCCATGAGAGAAACACGCCGATTGATGTTGTACTCTGATCAGAAGACAATGGAACAACTATACGAAGAGCATCAACTGATTTTCCATGCCATTCAAGCAAAAGACGAAGATAGAGCAAGGCTTGCCATGTTAACGCATTTAGATAATTTACTACCAGTCATTGAAAATAGCACGGATCAATTTCAACTAATTGAAAAATAAATAAGTGGAAAAAGCCTACAAAGCTAAGTTTTATAAAAATTTGGCGGATATTTTTGAAAACACTTTCAAAAACTTGTTAAAGTATAGTAATATATTTTTTAAATGTTACAAATATAAGCGAGGTCATCAGATGACCCGTTAAGCTGGTCTTTTGATGAATTGATATTCCTAAAAAGGAGAGAACAAAAATGAAAGTAACCCTGTTTGCAACATGCTTAGTGGATTTGTTCCGAAGCAATGTTGGGAAAGCCACTGTTGAACTACTTGAACACTTAGGGTGTGAAATTGATTTTCCAGAATCACAAGTCTGCTGTGGCCAGCCAGCTTATAACAGTGGATATGTAGAAGAGACAAAAGAAGCAATGAAAAAGATGATTGAAACCTTTGAACATGCAGAGGTAGTTGTATCTCCATCTGGATCATGTGCCTACATGTTTTCTGAGTATCCACATATTTTTAAGGGAGATCCTGTTTGGGAGCCAAGAGCTAGGAAGCTTGCCAACAAAACCTATGAACTCACACAATTTATCGTTGAGGTGTTAGGCATTGAGGATGTGGGGGCGCGCTTTGATGCTACTGCTACATATCATACTTCATGTCATATGACGAGATTACTAGGGGTTAAAGAGCCTCCTATGATCCTTCTTAAAAATGTTAAAGGATTAAAGTTCACGGAGCTTCCTGGTAAAGAATATTGCTGTGGCTTTGGGGGTACTTTTGCAGTGAAAATGCAGCATATTTCAGAGCAAATTGTGGATGAAAAGGTTCGCCACGTTGAAGAAACAGGGGCAGAATATTTAATTGGTGCCGACGAAGGGTGCTTACTGAATATCAGGGGTAGAATTGATCGTGTAGGGAAGCCCATAAAAGTATTGCATATTGCCGAAGTATTAAACATGCGATAAAAAATGGATTTTCACCTTTGGGGTTTGTGAATTTCTAAGTAGCAAAGACTAACTTTATTGTTAGAATGGGGGCAAAACAAATGGCAATGAAAATTGGCGAGGACAAGCTAAAGGATCGGCTGGATAGAGGAATTAATGATTCCTTTATGCGTGGGGCTGTTTCAAACGCTCAGGATAGTATGGGAGTTCGCCGTACTAATGCTGCACAAACGCTCGGTAACTGGGAACAGTGGAGAGCGCTTGGCGAAGAAATGCGTCAGCACGTTCTCGAAAACCTTGACTACTATTTATATCAATTAAGCGAAAATGTAACAAAAAGAGGCGGACATGTCTTTTTTGCCCAAACAGCGAAAGAAGCGAATGACTATATTCGCAATGTAGTGGTAAGTAAAAATGCCAAGAAAGTCGTAAAAGCAAAGTCAATGGTAACCGAAGAAATCGGTTTGAATAAAACATTGGAGGACGCTGGTTGTTCAGTTGTTGAAACAGACTTAGGGGAATATATTCTCCAAGTGGATGACCATGATCCACCATCCCATATTGTTGTACCTGCATTGCATAAAAATAAAGGTCAAATCCGAGATGTATTTACAGATAAATTAGGTTATACGGGAACCGACAAGCCAGAAGAGCTTGCCTTACATGCCCGTAAAATGTTACGTGAAGAGTATTTAACAGCAGATATCGGTATTACGGGCTGTAACTTTGCAGTTGCAGAAACAGGTTCGATTAGTTTGGTTACAAACGAAGGGAATGCCGATTTAGTGACAGCTCTTCCAAAAACACAAATTACAGTAATGGGGATGGAACGTCTTGTTCCTACCTTTGAAGAATTAGATGTCCTTGTAGGATTACTAACCCGTAGTTCAGTTGGGCAAAAACTTACAAGTTACATTACTGTTCAAACTGGTCCTCGTAGTGAAGGGGAAATAGATGGACCAGAAGAATTCCACTTAGTCATTGTAGATAATGGTCGTTCCGACATTCTTGGCGGTGAATTTCAATCTGTTTTACAATGTATCCGTTGTGCAGCGTGTATCAATGTCTGCCCGGTATACCGACAAGTCGGAGGACATTCATATAACTCCATTTATTCTGGACCAATTGGTGCCGTTTTAACTCCACTTATTGGCGGGTATGATGATTTTAAAGAGCTTCCGTACATGACAACACTTTGTGGTGCATGTACCGATGTATGTCCGGTGAAAATTCCGCTTCATGAACTGCTTCATAAACATCGAAGAGTGATTGTTGAACAAGAAGGACGTGCACCGTTTGCTGAAAAAGTGTTAATGAAAGCATTTGGTTTTGGGGCATCGAGCCCGGCACTTTATCGATTTGGTACAAAATTTGCGCCAGCAGCAATGAATCCATTTACGGTTGGCGAGAAAATATCAAGCGGTCCTGGACCATTAAAGGCCTGGACAGAAATGCGTGATTTTCCTGCACCAAATAAAGAGCGCTTCCGTGATTGGTGGAAAAATAGGGAAAAGGGAGGAAACGCATAATGCAGGGCACTATTCATAACCGTGATGCGTTCTTACAAACTATCTCAAAACGCCTTGGCCGTGAAAAAATCAATACAGTTGTTGAGCGTCCAACATATAAGCATAACCCACAAGTGAATGTGTTCAAAGGAGCAACACAGGATCAATTAGTAGATATATTAAAAGAACAATGTAAAAACATTCATACGACAGTTGTGTTAGCTTCGAAAAACGACCTTGCTGAAAAACTGAAAGAAATCGTGAATAATTTTGGTGGCGGGCCAATTTCTGCTTGGGACGATGTCCGCTTTTCTGAATACGGGCTCGACTCACTACTTAAGCAGGAGTGGCCAGAAGCTGATGTAGAGGTTAACTTATGGAATCCGTCAAAAGGAAAAGAGAATATTGAACAGGCAGAAAAAGCCAATATCGGTATTACTGTAAGTGATATTACTCTTGCAGAATCTGGAACGGTGGTATTGCTAAGTGATAAGGAAAAGGGTAGAACTGTTAGCTTCTTACCTGTCAATTCGATCATGATTGTTCCGAAAAGCAGTATTGTTCCAAGGATGACCCAGGCCGCAAAAATTCTGCGTGAAAAAGTTAAAAATGGTGAGCAGGTACCTTCTTGTATTAATTTCATTTCTGGACCAAGTAACTCAGCGGACATTGAGCTAAATCTTGTTGTAGGGGTTCATGGACCTGTTCGAGCAACCTATATCATCGTAGAAGATATTTAATATTTAATCATAAAAAGCCATTAGAATCATTGATTGATTCTAGTGGCTTTTTCTATGTTAATCACAGTCGACCGCAATCCTCGTAATAAAAATTTTACAGATTCAATTTCCTTTTCAGTTTTTTTCCAGAATCTTTGTTTAGACTGACACCATAATCAGATCGAAGGTGGGAGAAAAATGAAAAAGAGGGTCAAATGGTTTAGTTTTATTGTCATCATCATGATTTCGTTCTTTTCAGCGGGAGTTGGTGTTCTTGCTGATGATGATGATGATGAAAGATATGAAAATCGTGGTTTCAACGAGGAACACGAAGGCAGTCAACAACGTGGATATGAAGAAGATGATGATGATGAGTATGGAGAGGAAGAGTATGAAGAAGAGGGGGGCTACTCTGATGGTTACGATAATCAACAAGCTGTAACAACCCAAAGCGGATTTTGGAATTTTTGGATTAGAGAAGCGATTTCTTCACAGGATACCAATTTACCGATACAAGAGCCTGGTGACGTGGCGGTTAAGGTAAATGGTGTTTCAGTAGGTTCTATTCATGTTGTCCCTCAGGATGGGCAACTCTTAGTACCTGGGCGAACAAGTAGCCAAGCTTTTGAATGCCAAAACGAATTTCTATCCAAAAAGTCGTATTTTGTCTATTTCGAAAAATAAAACGGAATTAATCGTAAGAGCAGGATCAAACGCTGCTTATGAAAACAAAAATAAGACTCCCATGCCAATTCAGGCACAGTACATTGAAACAGCACTTTACATTCCGGTAAGTGTAGTAGCCAATTCTTTAGGATATAGAGTTTCATGGAATGAAACAGAACAGTCTCTGATTTTGGAGAATATATGATCATTTGGCTATGTTGAAGCACATTCTATGTTGATTAAAGCGGAAATCAGAAGGTCAGTTTAAAACAGCCAATAATAATACGAGGTGAAACAAATGAAAGGTTCAACAAAATCAAAATGGGTAGTTGGGATTGCCGGTACAGCCTTTACTGCATTTGTGTTAAGTCAACTTGGAGGTGGAGGCAACGAAGCGAATGTAAATTCATTTAATACGGATTCATTAAAAATTGACTCCAAGGTTTATGCATCTATGGACAATAAAGAAAAAGAGTTAGTTCAATTAGATTGGTCAGACTTTTCGATTAACGAAAGTAATACAAATGTGGGAGCCGGTCAAAGTGATCGTAATACAAGAAGATCCTAATTCGCTAAATGAACTAGCATTTAAGGCGATGAATACAGATTTTTTCGTAGAAATTTCCAATAGTACGATTTCCAATTGGAAAGAGCACATTCTAGGTTGGTTTGAGTATGTCGACAGGGAATGGTCCAGATTTAATCATGATAATGAATTGGCCCAACTTAACGGACTAAAGATAGGTCAACAAATCTCACTGTCTCCCCCTTTATTTGATGTATTACAGAAGGCTGATCACTATCGTATGACAACCGAAGGTTTATTTTCACCCTATTTAATGAACTGTCTTAACTACCACGGATATAATCAAACATTTCCTTTTGTGAAGGCCGAAGTGGAATCTCGACAGGATCATAGCATGGTAAAGGGCTGCCCATTTAAATTCGATTCAGAGCAATCAACGGTTACGAGGATAGCAAATGGGCAAGTGGAACTTGGAGGAATAGGGAAAGGGTATGCTGTAGAGTCGGCGATGGTTTGGTTAAAGAAATTTGCGAATGCAGAGAGCGGCATCGTTGATGGTGGTGGAGACATTTCCGTTTGGTCGGGAGGTATTAAAGAGTGGAAAATTGGAATCTCTGATCCTTTTAATCCGAACAAGGAATTAAGACAAATCTCTTTAAAAAATGGAAGTATCGCTACTTCCAATATAATTTATCGAAGCTGGCAGCAAGGGGAACAGCGGAAGCATCATATCCTAAATGGAAAAACAGGCCAGCCGGTTAATACAGAAATTATTCAAGCGACCGTTATCACGACTAACTGCTTAGATGCAGAAGTAGGTGCTAAACTTTGCTTTATGGAAAAAGGACCAAAACTGATCAAACTATTAGAAGAAATTAACCCTAATTATAAATTTGTACTGGTTGATCGTGACAGGACTTTAATTATTAGTTAAGGAAGGGATAAAATGGAAAACGAATTATTTTCAACCTGGAATTTGATTAGGGTCTCTGGATTATTAAGTTACTTTTTATTAACAATGTCATTAGCATTTGGTTTTTTACAATCCTTCCAGAGTTTAAAAAGGAAAAAGCCGGTATTTCTATTGATTCATCAAAATAGCGGCTGGATTGGATTATTAGTCATTGTGTTTCATATGATGTTGTTATTTTGGGACCAATATGTGCATTACCCTGTTTTAAGTATTCTCGTGCCGTTTAATTCAGAACATGAACCCTTTTATTCTGGCTTAGGAACGATTTCATTTTATCTTTTTCTCATGATCATTGGATCTTCGGACTTTTTTATGAAAAAATTAGGTCGAATTGTCTGGAAAAAGATCCATCTGTTGGCTATTCCGGCATGGATCTTAATGGCTATACATGGCTTTATGATTGGGAGTGATTCATCTAAAGGCTGGGCGCAACTGATCTATATCGTTTCGGTTTCGATTATTATGGTTCTTGGTGTTGCAAGAGGAATGGAATCCGTTGCTTTACCACAACACAAAAGCCCACAGAAAAAAACACAAATATAAATTAATAAACGAAGTCCTTAAAATGAAACCCTGAATCGATTATTCTGATACAGGGTTTCATTTGCTTTGCTTATTTATTTTTAAATGTAATAATGAATTTTGTTCCTTTTCCAGGTTCACTTTTTACCTTTATTTGACCGTTGTGAGCTGAAACAATGGATTGTGCTATTGATAGTCCTAAACCGGAACCGTCCCTTACTCTCGAAGTATCTCCCCTGTAAAAACGATCGAAGATATGAGGGAGATCATCGGAGTGAATTCCGATTCCTGTATCTTCTACAGTCATCTCAATTCTATCAGCTAGTTTTTTCAATCCAACGGTGACACTACCATTCGTAGTATAACGAAAAGCATTATCTAGAAGGATGTATAATAATTGTTGAATCCGTGCTTCATCACCACAATATTGTACGTTATCGTCGATAAAAGCTTGGAACTCTATCTTTTCGGAAACAGTCCGTGAGACTTTATCTTCTAGCGAATGGAGAAGCTTTGATAAATTGAAATCTTTTTTGTCTATTTTTAATTGTTGATTATCACTTCTTGCCAAAAATAATAAATCACTTATTAATTTATTCATTAACTCCGTCTCAGATTTTACATCCTGAAGGACTTCTTGCCCGAAAGAACTTAAATGCTCTTTTTCTTCGCGCATGAGTAAATCGATTGAACTATAAAATATACTAAGTGGAGTTCGCAATTCATGTGATGCATCAGAAACAAATTTACGCTGTGAATCAAGTGCTTTTCGAATCGGTTTAATCGCTTGCCCAGCAAAATAATAGCCAAGGAAGGCAAATAGCATGCTAAATATGATGGTTAAACCAATCAAAATCCAAGTCAAGTTTTGAATGAGATGTTTATCGTTTGTGATATTCATTCCGATATAAACGAAACCATTTATATTATTTTCAAACGATATCGTTTGCTTTACCAACATAAAGTGCTGGTCATTCCATTCACCTTTGAGGACATCTGAGTCTGACATCCTGTTTTTGGATTGAATAATCTGGATTTGTTCAGAGAGGCCTTCCATTGATTCCTCTCCGTACAAAAGCTGATTGGATTCCGAGAATACATAGAAAAATATTCTTTTATGAGGATCAATGTCCAAGTTCCGATCATCTTCATCAAAAAAATCTTCAATGATTTCATGGCTTTCCTTATTGTAAAAACTCCTTAATTCTTCTTCAGCCTTCCATTCGACCTGGTGTGAAATCAATAAATAAAGCACCACAATAAACAACAGTAAGAAAAACAACAATGAAAAGGTGTATAGAAGTGTTAATTTCTTCTTAACATCTTTAAACATCTTTATCCCTCACCATATAACCAATCCCTCTTACAGTTTGGATCAATGAGGGGGCATCGTGCGAATCAATTTTTTTCCTCAATAGTTTAATCATAGAATCTAATGCATTTTCGGAAACGTAAGTGTCAAAGCCCCAAATTTTTTCAAATAAGATTTCTCTGGGAATCACTTGATTTTTATTTCTTAATAATAATTCAAGTAAGTGATACTCTTTTTTTGATAGGTCAATTGGCTTATGATTTTTTGTAGCAAGGTGGTTCGTCAAATTAAGGCAAAGGTCCCCTACCTCGACAATATCTTCAATCACTTTTTCTTTTCGGCGTGAAACAGCTCTAATGCGTGCTAGGAGTTCTTCAAATTCAAACGGTTTGATAATATAATCATCTGCCCCAGAATCCAAACCAAGAACCATATCTTCAATGGCATCTCTAGCAGTAATAAATAAGATTCCTCCCTTATAACCTTTGTTTCTAAGCTCTTTACAAATTTCAATTCCACTTTTATCAGGCATCATCCAATCTAGAAGTAGAACATCATACTCTGATAATCTTGCATAATCGTAAGCTTCTTTTCCATTTTTTACCCAATCAACAAGATGAAGCTCTTTTTTTAACATATGATGGATTAGTTTACCAAGGCGTTCATCATCTTCCGCAAGTAGAATATTCAAATGACATCACCCGTTTTTATTTCTATCATACCAATTTAATCTGGCAAAAATATGAAAAAACGAAACGGAGATAAATATATTCCTAAAATCATGAAAGTTTCGCTCTGTTATATCACAATATAAACACTGTTATATAAGTGGTTTTTAACATTTTAATCATAATAAATAACGTTTTTGGTCAAATATACAAAAACTGTGCTATATTTTTTTTGTAGATGTTTGATTTTTGTCACAGATTTTTCATTAATACTGGAATAAAATAATAAAGAAATGATTTATTTGTGAAAGTATTCTAACAAATATGTGAGAAAAACTGGGAGGGAGAACATGTCAGTCTTACCGAAGAAAAATGATCTAGGTTTTTTTGAGATTCGTTTAGAATCAATTGGGGGATTAGGTGCAAACTTAGCAGGGAAAATGTTAGCAGAAGCCGGGGTTTTAGGTCTTGGTCTAAATGGAGCGAATTTCTCTTCATATGGTTCAGAAAAGAAGGGATCTCCAGTTAAATCCTTTGTACGTTTTTGTGATGCAGATGTAGAAATTAGAGATCATAGTCCGATCGAACAGCCTCATGTTATCGGTGTATTTCATGAAGCTTTATATAAAACAGTTAATGTTGTAAGCGGATTAACGCCAGATGGGATTGCTTTAGTTAACTCTACTCGTGAATTTGACGAGGTTAGAAAAGATTTACAGTTGGAGTATGGTACATTGGCCATCGTTGACGCATTAACCATTGCAGTTGAGGAAAAAACAAAAGTTAATACAGCGATGCTTGGAGCACTATTCAGAATCTGTGATTTCCTAGATCCGGATTCAATGCGTAAGGTTATCCGTAAGACTTTTGAAAAGAAATATCCTCATTTAGTAGAACCAAACATTCGCACGTTTGATCGGGGTTACAATGAAGTAGAGTTTAAAACGTATGAAACTCCAGAAGGTGTGGAAGGTAAGGTATTTACACGACCACAACCACTTTTAGGCTATATGACTCAGGAAATTGGTGGGGTTATGGTTGCCCAAGCAAATAGTATTTTCAAAGATTTAAGCGGTTCTCGTCAAGGTTTCTTACCAAAATATGATGCAGAAACCTGTATCCATTGTGCGGCATGTGATACGGTATGTCCTGATTATTGCTTTGTTTGGGAAGAAGGCGAAGATAAGCGCGGACGTAAGCAAATGTTCTTAAAGGGGATCGATTATCAATATTGTAAAGGCTGCTTAAAATGCATTGAAGCGTGCCCAACAACTGCATTAAGTGACTTGCGCGAAACAATCGGCTATGCAGATGAAAATCGAGTAAAACAGAACTTTCCGTATGTAGCTGGGGGGATGAAATAATGGCACTTCTTGAAGAAAACAACGTGAAAAAAGATCTTTCTGTTGAACAGACAACAACATTTGAATCAGGTAATGAAATGGCTGCCATGGCTGCAGCGCAAATCAATTATCATATTATGGGGTATTTCCCAATCACGCCATCTACTGAGGTAGCCCAATACCTAGATATGATGAAAGCGCGTGGGGAACACGACATAAAACTTATTCCGGCTGATGGTGAGCATGGTTCAGCAGGTATTTGTTACGGTGCAGCAGCAACTGGCGCACGTGTATTTAACGCTACTAGTGCAAATGGATTATTATATATGATTGAACAGCTACCAGTTCAGGCTGGAACACGCTTTCCTATGGTTATGAATCTAGTTACTCGTGCTGTTAGTGGACCACTTGATATTCGCGGTGATCACTCTGACCTATATTACGCACTCAACACAGGCTGGGTGATTTTAACAGCAAAAACACCTCAAGCCGTTTATGATATGAACATTATGGCATTAAAAATTGCCGAGCATTCAAGCGTGAGATTACCAGTAATTGTTGCTTATGATGGATTCTTTACTTCTCACCAAAAACGAAAAGTAGAATATTTTAAGGATCGTAAAGTCGTACAAAAATTTGTTGGAGAATGTCCAACAGACTACAACTTTGCACGTGATCCGAAAAAACCTGTTACAATCGGTGCCCATATGGACGGGAACGACTTAATGAGCAATCACTTCCAGCAATCAGAAGCGATTTATCGTGCAGGTGAGGTATTCAAAGAAGTTGCAGCTGAATATGCTGAGCTTTCTGGTCGAAATTACGATGTATTAGATTTATATAAAATGGAAGATGCAGAAGTTGCTTTGTTCCTATTAAACTCTGCTGCGGAATCTGCTAAGGATGTAGCCGATAAATTAAGAGCACAAGGCATCAAAGCTGGTGTGATTAGCCCGAATATTATCCGTCCATTCCCAGCCAAAGAAATTCGCGAAGCGTTAAAAAATGTGAAGGCATTACTAGTTGGAGAGCGTGCGGATTCTTATGGTGCAAACGGACCAAACTTAACACATGAAGTAAAATCTGCACTTCAAGATGATAAAGAAAATAAAACAATTGTGCTTAGCCGAGTATTTGGTCTTGGTGGGAAAGATTTCTATGCAGATGATGCAGAAGCTTTCTTCAATATGGCAATCGACGCGATGGAAAAAGGCTATGCCGAAAAACCATTTGATTACTTTGGACATGTCCCAGGTAATCCAGAAAAAATTCTAACGCCTGTTATTGAGCCACAACATGGCGATGCTTATAAAACAGGACTTATTCAAGTTACACAAGATGAAGAAACCCATAAATTAAAAGTGAAGATTCCTCCTTTAAGAGCACTTACAACAAAGCCAAAACGGATTGCTTCAGGGCATGGAGCTTGTCCGGGTTGTGGGATTTTTGGTGGACTAGAATTGTTCTTTAAAGGAATCGAAGGCGATGTAGTTGTCCTTTATCAAACAGGTTGTGCGTATGTAACAACAACTGCATATCCATATACTTCTCATAAACAAACGATGATTCATAATTTATTTCAAAACGGCGCTGCGACATTGTCTGGTACAGTTGAAGCATTTTTGGAGTTAAAGAAACGCGGAGAAATCGAAGTAGCTGATGATGCAACATTTGTCATGATTACTGGTGATGGTGGTATGGATATCGGCATGGGTTCTGCGATTGGAACAGCACTTCGAGGACATAAATTGATTATGCTTGAGTATGATAATGAAGGCTATATGAATACCGGTTCACAAATGTCTTACTCAACACCAATTGGCCATATGACAAGTACATCATCAATTGGAAAAACTCAACAAGGGAAGACATTCCATCATAAAGATACGGCACAAATTATGGCAGCAACAAATATTCCATATGTATTCACAGGTGTCGAAGCATTCCCGCAAGATTTAATTAAAAAAGCGGCCAAAGCACAATGGTATGCGCAAAATGTTGGAACTGTATATGGAAAAATATTAATTGCTTGTCCACTAAACTGGAAATCAGAAGATCGTTATGGAAATGTCATTGTCGAGGCAGCGGTAAATTCCAACTTCTTCCCACTATATGAAATTGAACAAGGGGAAACAACGATAACTTATGACCCAGAGGCTAAGAAAAAGAAAATTCCAGCTTCCGAATGGCTAAAATATATGGGTAAATCAAAGCATCTATTAAAAGAAGAAAACAAACCACTTCTTGAACAATTTGAGGTTGAAATTGAAAGAAGATGGCAAAGATTAAAAGCCAAGCATGAAAACCCATTATTATAATTAAGATTCATTTCACCGCCCAGCCCGATATGGAGCTGGGTTTCTTTTTGACTGTACCGCTATCGTTAAAAAACGTATAATTAGCTCAGAAAGGGGATGGGAATATGCGTGTTTTTACGAAAATGAATACCCCAATCGATGAATTGTACCTAGTCGCTGATGAAAATGAATTGTCAGTCATCCATTTAGGCGAAGAGGACTTTAATAGGCATGAAAATCTGGAGGAAATCGTCTATCAGCCAGAGCACCCAGCATTACGTATTGCGGCAGGGCAGCTAGAGGAGTATTTTGCAGGTAAAAGAACAAGCTTCGATTTACCGCTATTCATTCAAGGTACGAGCTTTCAACAGGCAGTATGGGAGCAATTACAAAATATCCCGTTTGGAGAAACGCGGAGTTATTTGGATATTGCGGAGTCAATCCATAACCCTAAAGCAGTTCGTGCAATTGGCCAAGCAAATAAAGCAAACCGTTTTCCAATCATTATCCCTTGTCATCGAGTGATTGGGAAAAATCAATCGTTAACAGGCTATGCTGGAACGAGAATCGATATAAAAGAAAAACTCCTTCGACATGAAGGTATATTCATAAAATAAATCTTATATAAGAAAAAACGGTGTTCGTTAATAATGGACATCGTTTTTATTTATATGAAAATACTAAATGAATATTACATCAATATAAGAAAATGTTAACAATTATTATTACGTAGTTGACTTTGATTTTGTCGAATAATCTAGAATAAATAGGGTGAATTAGGCTCGAAAAATATTTTTTTGAAAAAAATGTCTAGTTTTGCGATTCTATTTACTTTTAACCCAATTCTTGTGATAATTCATCAGTACCATCTGATACTAATAATGGATTTGATATGTGATTGGGTTAGGAGGAAACAGGAGTTGTACCAGGAAAAGGAAATTTCAAGTTTATTAGAAAAAATTAACGAATGTAAATTGAGGTTGTATGAAGCGGCTGAAAAAAATGGCGCAAACCTTACAAGTGAAGAAACGGTTAAGCGAAGTCAAGAGTTGGATCAATTAATCTTCCAATATCAAAAAGCTTCCCTTAAAAAACCATTGGAACAGATAGGAGGCAAGGCAATGATTTGGTCAATGATGTTCGTATTGCCCAATGTACTTGCTGAAGTTTGAAATTCTAATTACTTGGCCTTGACTAAATTTTTGAAGACTTCTGGGTTACGTTTCTAATACATGATTTGAGTTATCATGGGAAGTTCTTTCCTGAACATCCTAATTTAACCCAAACGCATCATAATATATTAAAAGACTGGCTTATACACGATATGTAAGCCAGTCTTTTAATGAATTGGATGATAATATCAACTAAAAGATTTCAATTAGCAAAATCATAAATAAAAGACCGATAATAAAGGCGTAGGTAGATGTTCGCTCGTTTCCATCTCCATGACTTTCTGGAATTAACTCTTTATAAATAATGAACAGCATGGCGCCTGCGGCGAATGAAAGCCCATATGGTACTAAGTCATCAACAAAGGAAGTTAAATAATATCCGAAAAAAGAAGTGACAATTTCGATGGAACCAGTTAGGGTCGCAAGGATAAATGCTTTATATTTACTAATATTTTGGTTAACTAAAAAAAGCGCAACCAACAAACCTTCTGGAGCATTTTGAAATCCAATCGCAAAGGCGATTAAGTTACCAGTTTCTCCAGCGTTTGATGCATAACTGACACCTACTGATAACCCTTCAGGAATATTGTGCAATGTAATCGCTGCAATAATAAGCATTGCTTTTTCATCAAAAATGATATTTTTACTAGAATGATGTAAATCCATATGTGGGATGTTCATTTCTAGTATTGTCAAAGTGATGACCCCAAGAAAAACTCCAATTGCTAACGGGATAAATCCTCCACTATTTAATGCTTCAGGAATTAAGCCCATCGTTGAAGCTGACATCATAATTCCAGCAGTAAAGGCAAGCAAAATGTCTCGAAACCGGCGTGTCACCGATTGTGACATAAAGATGATAATTAACGCTCCGAGACCAGTTGAAAGGGCAGAGAGTACACTTCCAATTGTTACCTGTAACATTTTCTCCCCCTACCAAATTTCTTTTTATACATGCGAAAAGAAATCCTATTAATGAATCGAGAATCCTATTTTTCATAAACTTGTTAATATTGTATCCGAAATTAGTTTTAGGTCCAAGTTATTAAACCTTTTATTCATGTCAATATTCACTGCCATGATAAAAATAGCCTATCCTCATTTTTTATATAATTCTTCTTCAAATTAAGGATTGTTCCTCTTTTATAACTATATGATTCTAGCTACATAATTGCCCAATATATATAAAAGTTTGTACTATGGACCCGTTTTAAGACATATATCGTATTAAAACGGTTTGTGAGAATCAAAGACCGCTTACACCTTTTATAAAAAGGGGGATATATTCGCATGCATATTTTAGTTTGTGTTAAGCAGGTGCCAGATACAAAAATCATTAAAATCAATCCAAAGACTAATACACTTGACCGTCGCAGTGCACCTGCCATCCTAAATCCGTATGATGCCCATGCAGTACAGGAAGCGGTACGTATTAAAGGAATCGTTGGAGGATCCATTTCGGTCCTGTCGATGGGACCGCCCCAGGCAACAGCTGTGATTAAGAAAAGCATTGAAATAGGAGCGGATCGAGGCTTTTTAATATCGGACCGAGCCTTTGCCGGTGCTGATACTCTTGCAACAAGCTATGCCTTGTCAAAGGCGATTGAACGTATATCAGAGGACTTTCCGGTGGATATAGTGATTTGTGGAAAGCATGCGATTGACGGGGATACCTGCCAAGTTGGTCCTGGGATAGCGCGTAGAATTGATATTCCACCTGTCACAAATGTCATTGAGGTAACAGAGGTAAATCTTGAGAAAAAGAGTATCTTTGTGAAACGAAAAGTAACGAGTGGCTATGAAATCATCCAAACATATCTCCCTTGCCTGCTTACTGTTGAAAAAGAAATTAACGAGATTGAATACTCTCCAATGCCGAATATGATCAAAGCAGCGCGCTATGAACCGATTATTTGGTCTGTTAATGATTTGCGTGATGTTGATAAGGCTCAATTAGGCTTAAAGGGTTCACCAACAATTGTAGGAAAAATGTTTACACCCCCACGGCCAGAAGGTGGGAAAAAGATAGAAGGAACAGCTGATGAACAGGTTGACCAAATCATGTCTATTTTATTAGAACAAAAGCATTTATTTTAACCATAAGCGTACATTGATGTCATCATCACGCTGTGAGATAGGGGAATGGAATCATGAACGATTATAAAGGAGTTTGGGTTTTTATTGAGCAAAATTGTGGTGTAATTGAAGGGGTATCACTTGAATTACTAGGTGCAGGTAGAAAGCTTGCAGATAAGCTTAGTGTCCCGCTCAGTGGCGTTTTATTAGGTACAGAGGTTAAAGCATTGACTAAGGAAGTGATTGCGTACGGTGCAGATCAGGTGTATGTAATTGATGACCCTATATTAAAGGATTATCGTACTGAATCCTATATGAAGGGGGTCATTATGCTGGCTGAAAAATACAAGCCGGAAATCTTTTTGTACGGTGCAACGGCAAATGGCAAGGATTTAGCAAGTGCTGTTGCGACAGATTTGTCGACAGGTTTAACCGCCGATACGACGATGCTCGATGTTGATGTCGAAAAGCGTCTGTTAGAGGCAAGTCGCCCAGCATTTGGCGGAAATATTATGGCGACTATACTTTGTAAAAAGCATCGTCCGCAAATGGCGACCGTTCGTCCGAAAGTCATGAAAGCGCTCCAACCAGATATAAAAAGAAACGGAACGATTATCGAAGAGAAAATGACCTTATCAGAAAGTGAAATGAGAACAAAAGTAATTGAAATTGTGAAAAATGTAACAAGAAAAGTTAATTTAGCGGAAGCAGATATTATTGTTGCGGGTGGTAAAGGATTAGGGGACCAAAAAAACTTTGAACTGATTCATGAATTAGCAGAAGCAATTGGCGCTAGTGTTGGCGGATCGCGTGATGTTGTTGAAGCAGGCTGGCTGCCTCATGAGCAACAGGTCGGTCAGACAGGTGAAACGGTTACTCCAAAGATTTATTTTGCAATCGGCATATCAGGTGCGATTCAACATGTTGTTGGTATGAAAAACTCGGAACTAATTATTGCGATCAATAAGGATCCAAATGCTCCTATCTTCGATGTTGCCACATATGGGATTGTCGGTGATGCAATAGAAATCATTCCAAAGTTAATTGCTCAGTTTAAAAAACTACGCACGGAAAAAGGTGGTGAGATGTCCTATGTCTGAAAAATTTGATGTGATTGTTGTTGGAGCAGGTTCGGCTGGTACATCCTGTGCGTATACGTGTGCTAAAAATGGTTTAAAGGTTTTGCAAATTGAGCGAGGGGAATATCCTGGTAGTAAAAATGTTATGGGGGGAGTTCTATATCGGAAGCAAATGGAGGAGATCGTTCCGGAATTTTGGAAGGAAGCACCGTTAGAAAGACCGGTTGTTGAACAACGATTTTGGATGATGGATAAGGAATCGGTGCTTTCCTTTGGTTATAAAGGGCTGGAATGGGCCGAGGAGCCATACAATAATTTTACAGTTTTGCGGGCGAAATTTGATCAATGGTTTGCCAATAAAGCAGTAGAGGCGGGTTCGCTCTTAGTATGTGAAACAGTAGCAACCGAGTGTATCGTCGAGAATGCAAAAGTGATTGGCGTTCGAACAGATCGTCCTAATGGTGACATATATGCAGATGTTGTCGTACTTGCTGATGGTGTCAATTCATTATTAGGGAAACAATTAGGCTTTCACAAAGAATTTCGCCCAGACGAGGTTGCATTAACGGTCATGGAGGTGATTAATCTCCCAAAGGAAAAAATCAATGAACGCTTCAATCTCGAGGATAATCATGGCTGCACAATTGAGATCTTTGGAGACTCAACAAAAGGGAATCTCGGTACTGCATTCCTTTACACCAATAAAGACAGCTTGAATATCGGGGTAGGAACCACCCTTTCGAGTATGATTAAGGCAAAGCTTAAGCCTTATGATTTACTGGATTACTTAAAAACCCACCCGATGATAAAGCCATATCTAGAAGGAGGAGAATCCGCTGAATACTTAGCCCATTTAATTCCTGAAGGTGGATATCATTCTGTCCCTAAGGTGGTTGGCAATGGTGTTTTAGTGGTGGGTGACGCCGCTCAATTTGTCAATGCAATCCATAGGGAAGGCTCTAATATGGCGATGTCGTCTGGAAAAATGGCCGCAGAAGCAATTGTGAAGGCAAAAGCGGAAAATGACTTTAGTGAGGCAGGGTTAAGTAGCTATAAAGAAGCCATATACAATAGCTTTATTATGAAGGATTTGAAAAAATATAAGGATGCAACCCATACATTTGAAAATAACCCCCAATATTTCCGTGAATATTTGCCAATGATGAACCAAGCAGCCAGTAAATTCTTTACGGTGGATGGTACCCCAAAGCGGGATAAGCAAAAGGAGATCATCCGTAGTATGACAAAAGAAAAAGGTCGTCTAAAGGTGATGCAAGACATTTATCGTGCTTGGAAGGCGGTGAAATAATGTCGACAAAAACAATTGAGGAAAAGCAGTATTTGGTTCGGTTTAAAGCAGATACAAAGTCTCACTTAACGGTACTTGACCATGATGTATGTGCAACAAAATGTCCTGAGAAATACTGTACAGTGTTTTGTCCAGCAGAGGTTTATAAATGGGAAGACATTCGAATGCACGTTGGTTATGAGGGCTGTCATGAGTGTGGGAGCTGCCGGATTGGCTGTCCTTATCAAAATATTAAATGGGAATATCCGAAGGGCGGACATGGGATTATTTTTCGGCTAGCCTAGCATTTTATGTAAATTGTTTATGAATAAACTAACCTTGGAACTTAATTTTAGGTTTCTAGGTTAGTTTTTTTATTTTTAAAATAAAAATGGAAATTTGGGGTTGTATTTGATTATGTAGATTATTTCACAAATGAGGGGAAAAAGAAGGAAAGTAAAGCATCGAGCCAATGTTCATTAGTTGGCTTTTTCTATAAAATCGATCATGGAATGATCTTTATTTTGGCAGGTCTCCTCTAATTCAACAGCTTTAGCATAGGCTTCATCAAAGTTAATAAAGCGAGGGGAGCGATAGAGAGGGGTGTTCCAATTAAAGGTACCTCCGCTATCAGCTGGATAGACTGATACCTTCCAATGATAGTACTCTTCATTTGGCTTTGGATACCCTTCAAGTGAAACAAGCCAATGGGTTAAACTTGATTCAGAATTATTTAGTGAAGTCCGATCTTTTTCACCCATCGAGATTAATGATTTGGGGTAAAATTCTCGATACGAACTAAAATGCATGAAGTTCCCTCCTTACAATAGATTATTACCAATATATGTTTGTGCTCGGTGAATTTTGACACAAACTATAATTTTCCTTAAAAATGTTCATAAACCTATTCTTGTAGAAGAAAAATAATGATGTTCGTTATGGTCGTAAAGTTCAAAGTGACATCAATCACAACGTTCAAACACTATTCTCACTATACTAAGATAAAATGAACCGAAAGGGGAAAAAGAGATGTCTGGATGTATGAGTTCAATGATGGGAAATCAATCTGTTCCTTTAAGCGAGGGCTTAGCTCAATTAAAAGCTGAGCATATCCCTCTTTTAGAAAAGTTACACGGTCTATCTGCACTATGCACAAAAATTGCTGAGCAAGAAAATCCTGACGAGACATTCAAGCAATTAAAACAAGCTGTGAAGGTATTTATGGAAGAATTGGAGCCCCATTCTGAACGAGAAGAACAGGTTTTATTTAAAATGATGGAAAATTATCTTGGAGTGGGTATGGGTCCGATTGCTGTAATGGAATACGAGCATGATATGGCCAAATCCTTCATTGGTAATTTTTTTGAAAAGACAAAGGAAAATCGCGATCAGCTTAGTGTAGAGAAGATGAAGGAATACAGTGAGCTAATAAAAAATGCTTACTTAACCCTTACGGATCATTTTGCTAAGGAAGAAAATGTACTATTTCCAATGGCGGAAAATATGTTATCTCCTGAAGAAAAAGCAGAGCTATTTGAGCGTATTAATAAAATATAAAAAGGATGGGGTAATTACCCCATCCTTTCGTCGTTTTATCTAGTGTATAGCTCCTTTAGCTTTTGATCAGACGGTAGGAAGGTGGTGAGAATTCCCAGTAAGGGTAAAAAGCCGATCATGGTCATTGTTGTTGTTAATCCAAATGTATCTGCCAAATGGCCAAGCCAAATCGAGCCGATTGCTCCCATACCAAATGCGAAACCAACAGTTAATCCTGCCATTGTTCCGATTTTTCCAGGGAATAATTCCTGAGCATACACAACGGTTACCGAAAAGCTGGTCATTAAAACAAACCCTGATACTGCGAGCAAAAATAAAGCGATTGAGCTCGGAACGTATGGAATTAGAAGGGTTATCGGTGCTGATCCTAGTAAGGACACAAAGATCAGTTTCTTTTTCCCGAATCGGTCGGCAAGCGGTCCGCCAAATAGTGTCCCTGCAGCACCTGTTAGCAAAAAGGTAAAGGTGAATATTTGAGACTCTCTAATCGTGAGCGCATATTTTTCTATTGCAAAAAAAGCATAATAATTGGTCATACCTGAAATATACCAGGACCTTGCGAAAATTAATAAGAGCACGAACACTAGGGCTACCCAAGCAGCTTTAGGATAAGGGTTAGTAGGGGTACCGGCTGAGGACTGTTTCTTATTTTTTATTTGATTGTTTACGACATCGAGTTTTGCACGGTACCATACCGAAATATAATAGAGTAAGGTAACGGCAAGCGCCGCCACAAGGATGAACCAGGATGCGCCGCGTTGTCCTAATGGAACAAGAATGGCTGCGGTTATAAGTGGAGCCAATGCTTGACCAGTATTACCGCCAACCTGATAAATAGATTGTCCTAGGCCACGTTTTGGACCTGATGCCCAAAAAGCAACCTTTGATGCCTCAGGATGAAAAATGGCTGAGCCTAAACCCATTAAGGCTACCGAGAGCATGATTAATTCAAGCCGTGGTGCAAAGGTTAAACCAGTGACGCCAATCATCGTAAAGGTCAGAGCGAGCGGAAGAGTGTAAGGTCTTGGCTTTTTATCTGAAATCATTCCAAAAACGGGTTGCAAAAGTGCAGCTACAATATTTAATGAGAAGGCGATTAGACCCAATTGTGTAAAAGATAATCCCATTGATTTCTCCAAAATTGGAAACATTGCAGGTACAACGGATTGAAGAGAATCATTTAATAAATGACACACACCAAGGAGAATTAAAATTTTATAGGTTGTTGCTTCATACTGTGTGGTGCTGTTCGAAACCGATATTGCTTGCTGACTCATTGTGTCGCCTCTTCCCAGTAAATAAGTTTAGTATGGATTTTTTCCTATCATATAGTATCTTACAAAATATATTGGTTAATTTGAATTACTTTGTTTAAATAAATGGATAAATTAGGGACTCCAATTGACAGTCCGTACCTAATTTTATATAATTATTTTGAATTCAAGATTTTTAATTTTTCTCTAATAAAGGATGAAGACAAGATGAGTTCAGATCAAATTAATCAATCGTTAAAACTATTTATTGTTCTTTCGCGTTCATATAAAGCAATAAACGAGCATTTGAAACGGTTTATTGCTGACCAAGGGTTAAATCCAACAGAGTTTGCCGTGATGGAGCTTCTGTATCATAAGGGGGATCAGCCGCTACAACAAATAGGTGGTAAAATCCTTTTGGCAAGTGGGAGTATTACGTATGTAGTAGATAAGCTTGAGCAAAAGGGGCTTTTAAAACGAGTAGCCTGTCCAAATGATCGGCGCGTTACGTATGCTCAAATCACCGAAGAAGGTAAGCAATTCATTGAAAGTATCTTTCCTGAGCATGAACAAAGAATTAATGAAATTATGTCTGTATTGAGCGATAGTGAAAAAGACCAGGTAATTGATTTATTAAAGAAGCTTGGTTTATCAGTAGGGAAATATTAAAAAGCGGTCATTTCGGCTGCTTTTTCTTATTTATTGGCATTTTTACATACTATACTATAGAGGAGGTTGAGGAAATGAATTTTACTGAATATACATATACCCGTCCAAATTTATCAGAGATTAAAAGAACGTTCCAAGAGGAGCTAACTCAATTTCAACAAGCCGCATCAGTGGAAGACCAAATCACCTCAATCAAAAAAATAAATAAGATTCGCGATGATGTTAGTACAATGTTTAATCTGTGCTATATCCGTCATTCTATTGATACAAATGATGAGTTTTATAAAAATGAGCAGGACTATATTGATGAAATCGATCCCGAGATAGAAGAATTGGTGACTAGCTATTATCAGGCATTAGTTCAATCTCCCTATCGAAAAGAGCTAGAACAAAAATGGGGGAAGCAGGTGTTTGCCCTTGCAGAGACCCAGCTTAAAACATTCGATCCTAAAATCATTACTCTTTTGCAGCAGGAGAACAAACTATCAAGTGAATATACGAAACTAATTGCCTCTGCAAAAATTCACTTTGATGGGGAAGAACGAACACTGCCTCAACTAGAGCCTTTTGCTCAATCACCTAATCAGAGTATGAGAATTCGAGCCAATGAGGCTCGCTTTGGATTTTTTGCTGACAATGAAGCAAAGTTGGATCAAATTTTCGATGATTTAGTCAAAGTCAGAACGGAAATTGCTAAGGCTTTAGGCTATTCTAATTTTGTTGAGCTAGGCTATGATCGGATGAGCAGGACGGATTACAATTCGGAAATGGTGGCAAAGTTCCGTAAACAGGTTGAAAAATATATTGTTCCGCTCGCTACAAAGCTAAAGGACAGACAGCGTATGCGAATTGGGGTCGAAAAATTAAAATATTATGATGAGCCAATCATTTTTCACACAGGAAATGCGACTCCAAAGGGAAGCCCTGAATGGATTATTGAAAATGGTCAAAAAATGTACAATGAGCTATCGCCAGAAACAGGCGAATTTTTCAAATTCATGACTGAATCCCATTTGATGGACCTCGTTGCAAAAACAGGCAAAGCCGGTGGGGGATATTGTACTTTTATTGAAAACTATAAGGCGCCGTTTATTTTTTCTAACTTTAATGGCACGTCAGGTGATATTGATGTGCTAACACACGAGGCAGGTCATGCTTTTCAAGTGTATTTAAGCAGACAATTTGATATCCCAGAATATTACTGGCCAACCTATGAAGCATGTGAAATTCATTCGATGAGTATGGAGTTTTTTACTTGGCCATGGATGGACATATTCTTTAAGGAGGATACGGAGAAATATCATTTTGCCCATTTGAGTGGTGCATTGTTGTTTCTCCCCTATGGAGTCGCGGTTGATGAATTTCAAGAGTGGGTATATGAAAATCCGAATGTCTCACCTAAAGAACGAAACCAGGCATGGCGAGTAATAGAAAAGAAATATCTACCTCATAAAGACTATGATGGACTGAGTTATTTGGAAAACGGAGGATTTTGGCAGAAGCAGGCTCATATTTATAATTCTCCATTCTATTATATAGATTATACGCTAGCGCAAATTTGTGCCTTCCAATTTTGGAAGCGGTCAAGACATAATTGGGACGATGCGTGGGCGGACTACCTAAAGATTTGTAAGCTTGGGGGAAGCAAATCCTTTACTGAGTTAGTAGCAGAAGCGAATTTGGTTTCACCATTTGAGGATGGTTGTGTCCAATCGGTTATTGATGAAATTGACGAATGGCTCCAGTCAGTCGACGACAACAAGCTATAATGAAAGAAACAAAAGAGGACCATCGAAGGGAATATTTCCCCATCGATGGTCCTCTTGTAATTTAATTTGATCTTACAATGATATCCTGACCTTCGACTAAGGCAATTAGATTTTCTGCATGTGTTTCATCTAAAATTAAGTCGGTGATTTTGTCTTCTAATTGTTCTTGGATTACACGACGAAGTGGTCGAGCCCCGAAAGCAGGGTGATAGCCAAGTTCAACAAGCTTATTTTTCACTTCAGATGTAACCGTTAAATTCAAGTTTTGTTCACTCATAACTTGCTGTAATTCATCAAGCATTAAATCAACAATGTTTAGTAATTGATCTTTGTTTAATGATCTAAATTCGATAATGCTGTCAAAACGATTTAAGAATTCTGGTTTGAAGAAGGAGCCTAATGAATCAAGAATGCTTGATTCTGTAATGGCTGTGCTCTTTCCAAAGCCGACCTCAATCGTTTTATGGCCAATACCTGCATTGCTAGTCATAATAATAACAGAATCCTTAAAGCTGACTGTTCGTCCTTGGCTATCTGTTAATCTACCATCCTCAAGGATTTGCAGGAACATATGCTGTACATCTGGATGAGCTTTTTCAATTTCATCCAATAGAATAATACTGTATGGATTGCGACGAACCTTCTCTGTGAGTTGTCCTGCTTCTTCATGACCAACATAACCTGGAGGAGAACCGATGATCTTAGATACGCTATGCTTTTCCATGTATTCGCTCATATCAAGCCGTATCATCGCATCTTTTGAACCAAACAACTCCTGTGCCAATGTTTTCGTTAACTCGGTCTTACCGACTCCAGTTGGTCCAACAAATAGGAAAGAGCCGATTGGACGGTGCTTTGGTTTCAGACCAGCACGGCTTCGACGAATCGCTTTGGCTACTTTTTTCACGGCTTCCTCTTGGCCAATCACTTTGCTTGAAAGATTTTCCTCTAAATGCTTCATCTTACTTTGCTCAGTCTCCTGTAGCTTTCCTACAGGAATTCCAGTTTTCTTCTCAACAATTGCTTGAATCTGCTGTACATTCACGACCGAATGTTCATGGTTGCTATTTTCTGTTTGAGTCAATTGCTTTTCAAGGTTTGCTTCTTCATCACGAAGCTTAGCTGCTTGTTCATATTGTTCCTTTTTTAAGGCAATTTCTTTTTCCTTGCTAATATCCTTAAGGCGTTGATGGATTTGGGTTGTATCAGGTATAGTATCGGAATTTAGGTTTAAAATGGATCCTGCTTCATCCATTAAGTCAATCGCCTTATCTGGAAGGAATCGGTCTTGAATGTAGCGATGAGAGAGTGTTACACAAGCTTCAATTGCCTCATCTGTATAAGAAACGTTGTGATACTGCTCGTATTTTCCTTGAATCCCCTTTAAGATTTCCACTGCTTTTTCTAATGATGGTTCAGACACTAATACAGGTTGGAAGCGTCGTTCTAATGCTGGGTCTTTTTCAATTTTACGGTACTCTTTTAACGTTGTTGCTCCAACGACTTGGAGTTCGCCACGAGCTAAAGCTGGCTTAAGGATATTTCCTGCATCCATGGAGCCCTCCGCAGAACCAGCCCCGACTAAAAGATGAATTTCATCAATAAAGAGAATGATATTCTTTCGTTGCTGCAAGTCACTGATTAGCTTTTTCATCCGTTCTTCAAATTGTCCACGGATACCAGTATTGGAAACAAGTGAGGCTACATCAAGTAAGTAAACCTCTTTACCTAGCAGTTTCGCTGGGACTTTGCCTTCCGCAATCTTTAAAGCAAGGCCTTCCGCAATTGCGGTTTTACCAACACCTGGTTCACCAATTAACACCGGGTTGTTTTTATTTCTTCTATTTAAAATTTCCATAATGCGGGCGACTTCTTGATCGCGACCAATTACAGGGTCAATCAAACCAGCCTTTGCAAATTGAGTTAGATTGCGGCCGAACTGATCAATAAAGCCTTCGCCATTATTTTGCCTACTATCTTTATTTGGTTGTTGAATACTGGGTGGCTCTGAATGATTTCCGGAAAAGCCTTGCAGAAAATCCTCTAATGGGAGGTGGTTAAACCCATTCATTCCATTTACAAAAGGATTCCCAATCTTTTCACGTTCCTTTGTAAAGCATTCCTCACAAAAGAGGAAATGCTTTTTCTGACCATTGACTGTAATGTTCATTTGAATGTTTGCTTCGTTGGATTGACATTTGTAGCAAAGCATTATGCATAACCTCCTAAAAAAATGTTTGATTTTGACTAACTTTGACCTTTTGTGACTTTATTATACTTTGACCTTTTCTGACTTTCAAGTATTTTGTTTCTAAAATTATGGTGGTTGATTTTCCGCTGAAGGTGCTCCCTTTCCGCGGGGAGTCTCGCACCTTCCACTCCAATCAACAGATTACTCAAATCAACATCATTCTTTAACACAGTCAAAATTTTTCCTTGGCAATCTTATTAAAGCTCGTCATTGTTTGTCCTTCTTTTCATATAAATGGATAAGAGGGGGAGAATGAGTTGAAGTCAAAATGGAGTGCAGCCTTTCAAATTGCAGCAGTTTATGTCGGTACAGTGGTAGGTGCAGGATTTGCCACAGGTAAAGAAATACTTGAATTCTTTTCTCGATTTGGTTTTTTCGGATTTATTGGGATCCTAATCAGTGGATTATTATTAATTTTCCTCGGCTCCAAGTTATTAAGGTTATCGGCTAAAGTCGGGGCTCATTCTTATCAGGAGTTTAATGAATATTTATTTGGTCATTTTTTTGGGAGACTAATAAATATAATGACTCTGCTAATGCTTCTCGGAGTCTGTGCTGTTATGCTTTCAGGGGCAGGGGCGGTTTTCCAAGAACAATTAAATTTGCCGAAAACAGTTGGCCTGATTGTAACGATTTGCTTGTCCATTCTCGTCCTTTTAATTGGTATGAGAGGGCTATTCGTTGTGAATATATTTGTTGTACCATTGATGATATCATTTAGTATTTTTTTAATGTTCAAATCGGTTCAGCTTCCACAGTTCACTGAACAGTTAATGTACATCCCACACATAGCTGATGGGTGGAAAGCTGTTGTTACACCATTTTCTTATGCAGCCTTTAATTTATTTCTTGCCCAAGCTGTTTTAGTCCCAGTTGCAACTGAAATTCAAGATGATGATACGGTCAAGTGGGGAGGGATGCTCGGGGGGATTGCTTTAACATTAATCTTATTATGCGGTCACTTCGTTTTGATTATGCTTCCACAGGTAGAAACCTATGAGGTACCAATGGCGATTATTGTGAAAAATATTGCTTCAGGACTGTACTGGATTTACGTTTTCATTATTTATGGGGAAATTTTCACATCGGTAATTGGCAATGTTTTTGGTCTAGAACGTCAACTCCGAAATTATCTTTCCCTGCCAAGTATTGCGATTATTTGCTGTATTTTTATTAGCACGTATTTTATTAGTTTAGTAGAGTATGGTGAGCTACTTTCCTACTTATACCCCCTATTTGGTTACTTTAGTCTTGTCTTTATTATTTTGTTATGGATGAAGCCTTTAAAGGAATAAAGGGGATTTTGGCATATAACAGAAAAAGCAGACTTTTTCAAAAGTCTGCTTAGCGAAAAGGCATTATATAAAATAACAATAGGTCGTAAATTAAATGAGATACAATCACAAGCGGGATACTTCTTCTCCATGCATACAGCCAAGACCAAAGTAACCCGGCAATAAATGCAGAAAACGGAAGCATAAATTGTCCAGAATAAAGGTGTACGGATGCATACATCAGCGTCGATACAACGATGCTGATCCCGTTCGATGTGTATGTAAGTAGTCGTTTTTGAATGAAGCCGCGCCAAAAAATTTCCTCACCAGGTACAACCACTAATATTAGGGCTAGGTAATGCCAAAATAAATCAGGTCCAAACCGCCTATATAGGATTGTAATTTGTCTTTTTACTGGAATTCCAAAAAACTCAATTAGCTGATTCCCAATCCAAAATAGAAAAAATAGAAGCAAGCCTGAGAGGATTCCAATCATTAAATATCGAAAGACAGACAATTTGTCATCTAATTTATCTTTTGCAACAACAAAGCAAATTAATAGGAGCATGGTAGCGGTGAAAAAGTACCAAAAAACATCCTTATCAGAGAAGGTAAAATACATGAGTATATGTGCTAGTAGGAATCCACTAATGAATCGAAGATCAAGAGCAGATTTGATCATCCTTCTCCTCCTTTCTAAATAACCTATGTTTTTACAGAATATAATGTAATTATGCACCTTTACCGTTCGCTCTATTAGGGTACCAAAATACAAAGTTTTTTTGTAGTTTTTTTTTGCCCGTTTTTTAGTTTTCTTCGTAACTGTTGGAATAAATGGAATAAAATTTGTGGTTGGGTTCAGTGCATGCACTGGACCAGGTTAATCGATGTACAGAAAATATAAAACCGCCATATGAAGCAGAGAAATCTGCTTATATGGCGGCATCTTTAATGATTCTATAGTTTTTATGGTTAACAACTGTTCTTTGATCAAGTTCGAGGTCACGATAATTATCCATATATGTTAAATCGACGATTACTGAATTTTCATTAACTTTTTCAACGATACCTTGTAAGCCTTCTCTAAATTCAATCACGTTACCAACTTTTGCTCTTTTCAAATTACCTCTCTCCCTTGCCTATAAATTTATGTTACTTAACAGTTTGCACTACTTTTTCCCATTCGTAAATGATTTTCAAGGATTTTTCAGAATATTTTTTGGTGAAATTTAGAAATTCGACAATGTTTTTTCACGATTGCTATGTTTCAACATTTTTCTATGTAATGTAAATATTCTTCGAATATGGAAATAATATAAATAATGGACTTTCTTGTTCGCTTTAATTAAGCTTATTAATAATGCATCAGTATTAATATAATAGATTACAAATGTTTAGCAGGTGATGATAAACAATGAATGAGCAAACAATTCAGGATATGTTTGAAAAACTAAAAAACAAAGAGCTAAATGAATATTTTGTAAACAAGGCTGATTTTTTGACAGTACGAATGATCTTAGTAAAACGTGAGGATTTTAAGCACTTCCGCGGTACAGCCCTAAGAGGTGGAGATGTTGTATATCAGTATATGGATGAACAGAGAAGTTAGATACAATTGTTTTTAGCTATAATTTACTATATGCAATTCAATTTAATGTTTGCCGAAATATTTAGACTAGTATGACAAAATGCCTATTATTTTTGATAAATAAGTGGTAAAATATAACCAAAATCTTATGAGGTGACAAATATGAAGATGTTTGAAACTCGTGAGGAGCTCTTATATTTAATTGAAAGCAAACGAATTGAAATGATATTAGAGGCAACTAAAACTGGGTTGTTAAGCTATGAAACAATAAAAAGAAGCAAGGAGCTGGACGAGCTTTTAAATCTTCATGAAAAATTAATTGCAGTTTCCATTTAATTGAATAAAATAGAAAAACAGGGAAAAAGTGTTATTTTATCATAACACTTTTTTATTTTTTGGAATTTTTGTAAAATAATACCTAGGAATGAAAGCGGATTATAGATTGAAAATTGAATTTTCAATAAAAAACAGATTTTTTTATTGTGAAAATATATACAATGATGCTATTCTTTTGTAAGGAATGTGTGCGGTTAAAGCATCAAAGTATTCATTTCTTTACATGTTGTATAGACAATACATGAATAACAAAACGTTTGGAAAAAATAAGCCAAGTTATTGATATCCCAACTGCTTTATTTTTTTAGGATAGAATGTTTTGTTACCTTAATGAAATGAATGTTTTTGTGAAAAGTTGAACGCATTTCCTTTAAACAATCAAATCCACTAAATTTTTACATTAGAAAAGGAGTAGGATAACAATGGTTGAAAAACAATATAAGGTAATTGCAGAAACAGGAATTCATGCTCGTCCAGCAACACTTTTAGTACAAGCTGCGAGCAAATTTAATTCAGATATTCAATTAGAATACAAAGAGAAAAAGGTAAACCTTAAGTCCATTATGGGTGTAATGTCTCTTGGTATCGGTCAAGGTGCAGAATTCAAAATCATCATCGATGGTAGCGATGAGCAAGATGCACTACAAGGCTTAGAAGACACACTTAAAAAAGAAGGTCTAGCACAATAATGAATGTATTAATGGGAATTGCGGCGTCAAGTGGGATTGCAATAGCAAAAGCTTATCGTTTAGTGGAGCCTGACCTTTCATTTGTACAGACTAATATTGAAAACGTTGAACAAGAAGTAGAGCGCTTCCGTGCTGCATTGGCGAAAGCAAAGGGAGAGCTAGAGCAAATTCGTGAGCGTGCTCATCGTGAGTTAGGTGCCGATAAAGCAGCGATTTTCGAGGCGCATTTACTTGTATTAAGTGACCCTGAACTTGTAGGTCCAATTGAAGACAGTATTAAAGCTGAAAAAATGAATGCTGAAGCAGCATTAAAAAATACAGCTGATATGTTCATCATGATGTTTGAGCAAATGGATAATGAGTACATGAAAGAGCGTGCAGCAGATATTCGTGACGTTACAAAGCGTGTACTCGCTCACCTTTTAGGTGTTCAACTTGTTAATCCAAGCATGATTTCTGAAGAAGTAATCATTGTAGCTGAGGATTTAACACCATCAGATACTGCGCAGTTAAATCGTAACTATGTTAAAGGGTTTACAACGGATATTGGGGGAAGAACTTCTCATTCAGCGATTATGGCTCGCTCAATGGAAATTCCTGCAGTAGTTGGAACAAAATCAGCAACTGAATCAATCAAAAATGGCGATCTTGTCATTGTTGATGGTCTTGGTGGCGAGGTACACATTAACCCATCTGAGGAGCTTGTTAAGCAGTATGAGCAAAAGCATGCTGATTTTGAAGCACAAAAAGCAGAGTGGGCAAAGCTTGTTAATGAACAAACTCTTTCAGCTGATGGTCACCATGTTGAATTAGCAGCTAATATCGGTACACCGAATGATTTAGTTGGCGTCGTTAATAATGGTGGGGAAGCTGTCGGTCTATATCGTACAGAATTCCTATACATGGGTCGTGACACTCTTCCAACTGAAGAAGAGCAATACACTGCTTATAAGGCTGTTTTAGAAGGTATGAGTGGGAAACCAGTAGTTGTTCGTACCCTTGATATTGGTGGCGACAAAGAACTTCCATACTTACATTTACCAAAAGAAATGAATCCGTTCCTTGGCTTCCGTGCTATTCGTTTATGCCTAGAGGAGCAAGGAATGTTCCGTACCCAATTAAGAGCATTACTTCGTGCAAGTACTGCAGGGAATCTTAAAATCATGTTCCCGATGATTGCGACAATTGATGAGTTCCGTCAAGCGAAGGCTGTTCTTGAAGAGGAGAAGCAAAAATTAGTTACTGAAGGAATCGCTGTATCTGACAAGATTGAAGTCGGAATCATGGTTGAGATTCCATCAACAGCTGTCCTTGCAGATCTTTTCGCTAAAGAAGTAGACTTCTTCAGTATTGGAACAAACGATTTAATCCAATACACGATGGCTGCAGACCGTATGAACGAACGCGTTGCATATTTATATCAACCGTATAGTCCATCGATTCTCCGTTTAGTAAAAATGGTAATCGATGCTGCACACAAAGAAGGCAAATGGACTGGAATGTGTGGCGAAATGGCTGGAGACGAAACGGCTATTCCTGTATTACTAGGTCTTGGCTTAGATGAATTCTCAATGAGCGCTACATCTATTTTAAAGGCTCGTTCATTGATCAAGCGCCTAAACAAATCCGATATGGAAAAATTAGCTTCTGAAGTTCTTAACATGAGCACAACAGAAGAAGTTGTTGCAGCAATTGAAGCTGCAACAAAGTAAAACATAATGTAAAGAAGAAGTCGTTCCTTTTTTAAGGGACGGCTTCTTTTTTTGAGTTAAAGAACGGCGTCATTCAAACAGCAAAATTGAATCCTTTTTTTCGAAAATGTGATTATGTCCCTATATAAAAGGCAATCGTAGGAATATAAAGGAGGAGATAGCATGAACAGGAAAAGGTTAACCAGGATTTTTTTAGTAGGATTTATACTGTTAACGCTTGTAGGGTGCAGCCCTTTAACAGAACAATTAATTGCCAACAAATACGCGGAGGCTGTCCTTACCAAAAATAATGAGCTCCAATTTCGATTTAAAATCAATGACTCGATGCTAACAAAAGAAGAGCTCTATAAAGTAAAGGTAACCATACATAATCAAGACCTGGCTGAGGCGTTGGGGACAAGTGAAATCATTTACGGTCAGGACATTGTTTATTCTGGCGAGTATTTAGAAGCAAACGAAGAGGGTCAACAATTTATTAACATGGCGCCCGTAGCCTTAAAAAAAGACTTGCATCCCTTTGAAATTCAAAAAATGATTGTGAATGACAAAGCAATCACAGTTGAAGTTTTCAATGATGAACATGTGCTAGCACGAGCGTTGCTAACCAATTTTTCAACACAGCTATAAATACTGATCATGAACGGTGTTCAGCTTAGAAAAATAGTTAGGGATTCATCAAAATTCCTGAACTAACGATTCTAAATGGTCACAATAAGTGTGAAACTGTTAAAATAGGAATATAAGAGATGAGAGGGGAATGTAATGCATGGTTCAGCAAACTAACACCGTAGTAGGTTTCATAGGTACAGGAGTAATGGGAAAAAGTATTGCCGGGCATTTATTAGCCGCAGGTTTCCCGGTAGTGGTTTATACAAGGACGAAAGAAAAAGCAAATGAATTACTTGAACGAGGAGCAACGTGGGCGCAAACACCAAAAGAACTTGCTCAAACAGCTAATGTCATTTTTACGATGGTGGGTTTACCGACCGATGTTGAAGAAGTATATTTTGGTGAAAATGGGTTACTTGAGAATGCGAAGAAAAATACATATTTAATCGATATGACGACATCAACTCCATCGTTGGCTATTAAAATTTATCAAGCTGCCAAGGAAAAAGACCTACGTGCTTTAGACGCACCAGTATCCGGCGGGGATATTGGAGCAAAAGAAGGAAAGCTGTCAATCATGGTTGGTGGGGATGAAGCGGATTTTCAAGCGATTGTTCCGCTGCTTCAAAAATTCGGCACGAATATCGTATATCAAGGGGTAGCAGGCGCTGGCCAGCATACGAAAATGTGCAATCAAATTACCATTGCATCGAATATGATTGGCGTAAGTGAGGCGCTTGTCTATGCAAAAAATGCTGGACTGGATCCTGAAAAGGTGTTGAAAAGCATCTCATTCCGGTGCAGCTGGAAGCTGGTCATTATCTAATTTAGGTCCTCGCATGATTAGTGGAGATTTTGAACCAGGGTTCTATATTAAGCATTTTATTAAAGATATGAATATTGCCCTTCAGGAAGCTGAAGCAATGGGAATTGAAACTCCAGGGCTTTCATTAGCAAAATCATTATACGATAAGCTAGCACAACAGGGAGAGGAAAATAGCGGTACCCAGGCGTTATATAAATACTGGAGTAAGTAGGGAAAACATGCCATGAATGATTCTTTTTAAACAATCGAAAATAATCTTGTACGAAAGTTTAAGGAGGAGTTCAAATGGCAAAAAGAACGAAGAAGAATGATCCACAGCAAAAAAATAAAAAGGGATTTGATTCAGCTGTATTAAACGAGGAATTTGCTCATGAGATGGGTAGTACAGCTACAAATAAAATCCATAAAGATAAAGCCAAAAAGGAAAAGGCGCCAAAAAATAATGGCAAATATCATGGAATTAAATAATTAAAAAAGGGTCAGGAGCTTAGACTACATCACTCAAACATTTTAATGTGGTCATCGCCCCTGGCCCTCCTATTTTTATAAGTATTGGTTTAGATATGATTCTAAGCGATCTAACGCATCTTCCAGTGTTTTTTGGGAGTAAGCATAGGAAATCCGGAAATAGCCTTCACCGTATTCAGAAAAAGCACTGCCAGGTACGACTGCAAGCCCAGCTTTTTCAACCAGCGATAGTGCAAAATTAAATGAATCGAGCGGTGTATTTGGATTTTTAACAAAGAAATAAAAGCCGCCATCCGGTTTGACCACATCCAGTTTCATTGCAATTAATCGTTCATAAACGTACTCTCTGCGCTTTAGGTATTCGTCCTTCATTGGACTGGCATCATTTATTCCTATCGTCAGTGCTTCATAAGCGGCCATTTGCGAAATGGAGCTTGCACAGGTCACATTGTATTGGTGGACCTTGAGAATATGCTTAGCAATGTTCTCAGGAGCAAACAGCATCCCGATTCTCCACCAGGTCATGGAATGAGATTTGGAAAGTCCATTGATTATAATGGTTTTTTCTTTGGCAAACCGAGCGATAGACGTATGCTCTTGTTCGAACGATAACTCGCTATAGATCTCGTCAGCAAGAATAAAGATATCGCGATCTTTAATAAGCTCAGCAATCTCCATTAACTCTTCTTTTGTTAAACTTACACCTGTTGGATTCGAAGGATAAGGTAAAATAATGCAACGAGTTCGATCCGTTATGTATTTATTTATGATATTGGCAGTAAACCTAAATTGATTCTCACGAATATCAGCATACACTGGAGTGGCGCCACAGAGGTGAACAATTGGTTCATATCCGGGATATACAGGTCCAGGCAAAATCACTTCAGTTCCTTCTTCTAGGATTGTTCTGAGAGCGACATCGATTGCTTCACTTGCCCCAGTTGTAATAATCACTTCAGTTTCCAGGAGAATAGGATAAATGGTACTTTTTTTTGTAAAATTCAGAAGCAGCATTTCTTAGGGCAATTGTACCGGCATTATGGGTATAGGATGTCACATTTTCATCAATTGCTTTTTTTGCAGCTTCCTTAACATGATCTGGAGTCGGAAAATCCAGGTTGACCGATTGTCAATGATATCATATTTGGGGTATCAGCCACCATATTAAAAAATTTTCGTATACCTGATATTTCGATATCTTTTACTTTTGGGTTAATTAAATGCTCCACTTTCTTCATCCTTCCAATAAGCTATAAGTCATTCTATCATGTTATATATAGATTCAAGGTTGTTTCTCATTAATAATATACAAAATATTATTTTAATACAAAACGATAATTAGGTGTCATAATATTAAAGCAGAAACACTTAAAGTTATTTAGTTGAAAGCCGGGGATGAAATTGATTCGAATTTGTGCTTTAAGAGATGATGATATGCTACTACATGATTTGACCATTAAAGATCTGAAACAAAAAAATTATAAATGGTATTGGGCTGATTTTGTTAATCCTACAGCGGATGAATCCAGTCTCTTGTCTAGCTTCTTTCGCTTTCATCCACTAGCCGTTGAGGATAGCTTAGACGAATTCACCCAGCGACCAAAGATTGATTTTTATGATAACTATATTTTTTTGGTTCTTCATGCTATCCATCATGAAACACTTACACCACTAGAAGTAGATGTTTTCGTTGGAGAAAAATTTATCGTCACCTATCAGCAAAAACCAATTCGGAATGTTAATAATTTGTGGGACCGAATTCGTAAGGATGATAGTTTTGGGCAGGGGCCTTTTACCATCCTACATGCTGTAATCGATCACCTTGTCGATGACTATTTTCCACCAGTCTATGCCATGGAGGAACATATTAATTCGATTGAGGAAAATTCAGAGAATGAGTCGATCCAACAACTAATTGAAAGACTATTTGATATACGAGCAGATTTATCAAAACTTCGTAGAAGTGTGATACCGATGAGTGACTTATTATATCGAATTATTCATTCTGAGCGGTTAAGTCATTTGAAGGAACATCATCGCCTGTATTTGCATGATGTATATGATCATTTATTAAAATTGGCTGAAATGCTTGAATCCTATCGTGAATTTTCTTCGGATATTCGTGATAGCTATCTATCCGTTAATTCTAACACGATGAATAGTATCATGATGACGCTGACTGTAATCACAACTATTTTCATGCCATTAACTTTTATTGCCGGTGTATATGGGATGAATTTTAAGAATATGCCTGAGCTTTATTGGCATTATGGTTATTTTATCGTTCTTGGTTTTATGGGCGTGACTGCACTTATTATGTTTGCCTTTTTTCGTGCAAAAGGTTGGTTTAAAATCGGAAGAACGAGAGAACGGAAAAAGAGAAAAATTAATATCCAGGTAAAATATTAATCAACAGCTTTGTTAAAGAATGTTGTTAATTTTAAAGCACTTTGTTGATTGGAGCGGAAATCAACAAACAAATTTAACAAAGCCAAATAAATAAAAAGAGGCTGACTCATAGGGGTGTCATTTGAGTCAGCCTCGTCAATATCTGCTAGGTTGTTTTAATAGCCGTAAGCCCAATCCACTTCTTCTTCATGCCAAAGCACTGGAGAAACCTCGCCAAAATCAACCATTTGGTCTGCAACCATACAATTGCAATGAGGGCATCCACATTGTTGTTTAATTGTTTCAAAAACCTGTTGATCCACATTTTCAATAAAAATTACCTTTTGGTTTGGCTGAAAGAGAATGGCAGTTCCTTTCATGAAAAATCGCTCCCTATAAAATAATGTCCATAATGCAAATCAAGAATAGAAAGCTAATGTTTGAATGGCAAAAAGTTCCTTTATGTTGCTTTCGACTGTATTGTATTCCTGTTTTTATAAAAGGTCTAGTAAATACAAGGAAGTTCACAAAACACTCACAAAATTGTGATATATATCGCAATTATTAATAAAAATACAAGAAATATCACAGGTATAAAACAGAGGCTGACTAATATGCGCTTTAGTCAGCCTCTATTTCTTTTGATATTAAACGGCCTGTCCTCTCGAGTTTAAAAAACAGCCATTATAATTGTTCTTAAAAATAACTTTCACCAAGCCGCTTAAATTGAGGTTGACTCGGTTTTGGTTTACCCGTTCTTGTACTACCTTCGTTATCACGCTCGCGAATCCAGGTATAGGTTTGTAATAGAACCTTAGCTACAGTTAGGGGAAGTCTAGTTTTTGGATTTTTGACATGGTCACTTAACTTTCCTAGATGTGGAAGTATGCCAAAGTCTTCCTTTGAAGGGGGAATATGAAAAGAATAATTTCCACTTACAACAAGTACATCGGATTGTTGTTGGCTATATTTAGGATTCGCTGAAAAATGAAGACCAACCTTTTTTGCTTTTCCTTCTCGAAGCATTTTTTTTAAGGCTTCATGCTTAAGTTTGTATAAAAATTTTGGGTTTGTGGCAGTTTTTGCATGTCGATTGACAATGAAGATTGCTTGTGAGAGGTTATCAACTGTTGGAATCAGTTTTTGAGGATTATTCCTGTCCCGGTTCAATGTAAAGAACTCCTTTCAAATAGTTTAGTTTATTATACCCCTTTTGGGCTCAGTTAAGAAGGGAATTTTTAATAATAAATGAAAAGTCGGATGTTAATATAGCAAAAAAACGAACAAATGAGGGAGCGAATGTTTGCTCCCTCACGTTGTAATGATGACTGTCGTTCCATTTGGAACTATACTCGCTAGCTCTAATACGTCATGATTATACATTCTAATACATCCGTGCGAAACTGCCTTACCAATTGAGGCTGGATTGTTGGTACCATGAATGCCATAACCTGATTTTGAAAGAGAAAGCCACAATACGCCAAACGGACCTCCAGGATTGGGTTGACGATTAACGATAATAAATTTTCCAGGAGGGGTTTGCGTTAACATTTTTCCAATGGCTATTGGATATGTTTTTCTAATTCTTCCAGATTGAAATAAGGTAAGTGTTCGTTTGCGAAGAGAAACGATAATCTGAAACGGGATTGTTGCTGGATCTGGTATGCCAGGTATGTTTATTCTCTGTCCAATTGTAAGATTGTATGGATGATGAATGGACGGGTTGGCAGCAAGCAATGCCTGAAGAGATTTTCGATAGTTTTTAGCGATTATGGCTAATGTTTCGCCATGAGTAACTGTGTGAATCATAACATCATTTCACTTTCCGATTTTATCAGCCGTATTGACCTATGCAGAATGGGGTCTATTCTAATAAGGTCGATATGGATAAGGACCATAAGGCGGGTACGGTGGGTATGGCGGATAAGGATATGGTGGTGGATAGTAAGGGCGACCAAATAGAAATGGACTAGCTGCTAACCCTAAAACGGTTCCTGTAACAAATGGTAAAACGCCAAAGCCAACAAATCTTTGATCAGGATAATTTTGTATAGCTCTAGGTGCGTGGGCATAATACACTTTTTATTCCCTCCTCTTGAACAAACTGCCTTTCCTTTTTATTGTATGGTATCAATCAATGAATGAGCATGTCTTTTTCGGGGAGGGAAAGCTGGACAAAGTTTTTTAGGCTTAGCCTTGGGCAACTAATCGGAATACGGTGATTTCAGGTTTTGATAAAAATCGAAATGGGAGTCGGGTTGTCCCAATTCCTCTGTTCACATAAAGAGATAAGGATTTTCCAAGCTTATTTATTTGATAAAATCCTTCCGTATACTTTTCAGCAAAAGGAGGAGTAACAAGTGCGCCAACAAAAGGAATCTTTATTTGACCACCATGGCTGTGACCGCTCAATTGCCATTCGACTCCATATTGAATTGTTTGATCTGCCAGGTCAGGAGCATGGCTAAGTAATATCTTAAATACATTTTCCAGGTAAATTTGCCAAAGCTGCTTCAAAGTTTGGTTTTCCGAGCATCGCATCATCGATTCCGATTAAATAAATGGAACTCTGATCAATCAGTTTAATTGCCGTTGCAGCATTTTGTAGAACAGTAAAACCAGATTGATTCATGATGGAATAATACAATTCTGATCCGTAACCACCATGATCGTGATTGCCATAAATACAGAACTTTCCTAATGGAGCCTTTAACTGTTGTAATAGCGGAGCAATTTGTTCTTTTTCTGTGTACTTATTTGGTTCATCCATTAAATCACCAGTAAAAAGGATTATGTCTGGGAAAAAGAATTGATCTTTGTAATTAATGCTTCTAACTGCTTAAGATTATAGTGAAATCCAAGGTGTGTATCACTAAATTGGATAATTTTACAACCATCAAAACTAGAAGGAATGAGTGGGTGGTCGATCGTTTGCTCTGATATTTTTAGCATTCTTGTTTCAATTTCATGTGCATAGTAGTATATTCCAGTGCCTGAACTAATACTAATAATAGCGAGCTGAGCAAGCTTCTTTAAAAAGGATCTTCTCGAAACTTTCTGAGGCATATATGAATACTCCGTTCATTATAAAAAGTCTTTTATATACTAACAAAAATCATAAGGGAAAAAAAGAGTCAAAGGTTTAGTTTATTTAGGAAGCAAAAAGAAAAATGCCCCACAATGTGAGGCTAATTTTTATTGGTAGCTAATCGCTCTTGATTGTAGTGCTTTCCACGAGCCAATAAACTGTTGTCTATTGACAGGATACTGTTTTCGACCTGACAATGGATCATTTAAATAGACGTTCTGTTCATCGAATCCGACTAACACAACCGCATGCAAATCTAGTGGGCTTGTTATCGTTTCGTTGCCGTGTAACCAGGATTCAGGTCGGTCAGGTAAGCGGAAATCCCCTGTTGTCCAAACAACGACTGGGTAGCCTTTTGCTACATGCTGGAGTACCTCTTCAAAGCTTCGACTTGTAAAATTAACAGCTCGACCGGGCAGATAGCGATTGACAAGCTCAACCATAGGTTTGTCAAATACAGCATATCCTGCCCTTTTTCCCGTCATGTCACCAACAAATCCATCCCCTGGGTTTCCCCATCTGATAATATCACCGTTATGTGCACGTTGGATTGGATCTGTATCTTTTTTTATCGCCATAAAAAGCTCCATTTTATTTGTATTCACACCCGCAAATTGAAGCATCATCGTTAGGCTAGTCACTTCGCACCCATAGCGGAGTTCGGGATTTTGCCGTATTAATGGGACATTAAGCATTGCTTTTTGAGCAATTGTCTTCACGTCATTCTCTTTTGGTAAATGATTGTGGTCATTTATAAGTTGAATTTGGAATATCTCATTGATGAATTTATTTTGTTCATCCTCATTATTTAGGTTAGAATCCTTTGCTTCAGCGGAAAAAGGTTGACTGCATTCGAGCAACAGTAAGAAGATGATGACAAAACGGATCAGTAGCATTTGCTTTTTACCTTCCTTCTTATTAAATTCCTACCGGCTCGTCACTATATTTTGATTTTCAATCAGCTTTTATGATGGTATTATGTTGCCAACGAAGTATTATTTAAATAGGTTTATCTTGGAGGTTTTTTTTATGGATGCATTGGATATCCTAACGGATTTAGATAACGTGATCCCCTTTTTTCAACCGATATTCAGTGCAGATGAGCACCGTGCAATTGGATATGAGATATTAGGAAGATATAAGGGGGAGGAAGGGATTGAATCATTAGGTCCTTTCTTCCTGGATGATCAAATACCAGATGAATATCGTCTTGAAGTGGATAACACAGTATTAACAAAGGCATTAGATCTTGCCCTAGAGTTGGATCCTGATGTAATGATATTTATTAATCGCGATGCAGATATTTTGATGAATGATCATGGGGAACAGTTTTTACAGCTACTGCTACAATATGCAGACAAGGGCATATCCCTAAATCGGATTGTGTTGGAAATTTCCGAACGGAATTATAAAGGAGATTTTGAACACTTAGATCATTTGTTGAATTATTACCGAACCTATGGATTAAAAGTCGCAATCGATAAAGTTGCAAACGAGAATAGTCACTTAGACCGTATGGGACAGTTGGCTCCTGATATTATTAAAGTGGATTTACAAGCGCTTAGATCGATGCAGAATAGTTCAGGTTTTCAGGATGTACTGTACTCAATCTCTCTTTTGGCACGAAAAATTGGTGCTACTTTACTGTTTGAAAACATCGAAATGGTTTTTCAGCTTCAATTTGCGTGGCGGAATGGTGGTAGATATTACCAAGGTTTTTATTTGTCTGAACCCTGCGACCACTTTGTTGAAAGAGATATTTTAAAGGACCGCCTTAAAAGTGAATGTCATTCATTTATCGTGAGTGAAAAGAAAAAGCTGGAAAAACTCTATTCTTTAACTGAAAGTTTTCAGCTACGTCTACAGGAATTTTTAACAAAGTATCGGAAAATTACGGATTATGAAGAATTGCTAAAGTCACTAGTATCTCACATGAGCCATATGGCCTTTCGAGTTTATATATGTGATGAAGAAGGTTTTCAAAAAACACCTAACTTCTTTTTCACTCAGGAGAAATGGAAAATCCAACGAGAATATGAAAATAAAAACTGGAGCTGGCGTCCTTATTTTTTGGAGAACATTATTAAGATGAGGAAAGAGCAGAAAGGAATCTTATCCGATCTTTACAGTGATATTGAAACTGGTGAAACAATCCGGACCTTTTCATACCCAATAAGTGCAAACGATTATTTATTTATTGACCTTTCATACAGCTTTTTATATCAGCAAGAAGGACTACTGTAAGCATAACGATGAATAAAAAAGCATGCTTAGCGGAACTTTAAACCTAAAGGAGTGAGTTTTGCATGCATTTATCATCAAACATTTTATTGGGAGTAGCGATGGCTATTCTGGCGGTTTCCCTAATATACACAATGGTATTAGCAAGATCCCAAAAAGCATTGAAAAGTGAATTTGATACAAAAATCCCTCATGCTGTTCAAGAACATGCATATAAAAAAAATCCAGTCTTTCTCACATATTTGATCTTTTTTGCACTTGTGCTCCTGATTATTGTCTTTTTTGCCGGATCTACAAATTGGTAGAGCGACCTCACTAAATTTTGTGGGGTCTTTTTTGTGAAAAGCTATCAGTTAGTCTATAATTATCTATAGGTAATCGTTTCTTTTTAGTCAAATAAACACAAATAATAAGTGTATTTAGGTATTTGTGTCAAATCGTGCTGGTATTTAACGAACGATTGTTTCGAAATATAGGAATAACATTGATAAAATAATGATATGAAGGGCAATTTTGAGGAGGGAGAAAATGATTAAACATTTTCAGAAAGCATTATTAGTTGCGGTTTCCCTGTTTTTACTCCAGGTACATATCTATGCTGAATCGTCAAATATTGACAAACGTGAAGCGGTTTTTGAATTCCTGCAGGATGCCTTTCAAGCCCAAGTTTCACTAAGTGAGAAGGACAGAAATTTGAATGAAGTGAAGGAACTTTTAGCGCCCTATTTTACAAATGAATATATGGAGCTGTTCCTAAAAGAAAACTTGGTCGAAGAGAATGGAAGGTATTTTACGCTTGGAACAGACTTCGCCTTATATTACATTCCTTTTTTTGAATTTTCGGACAAGACACAAATAGTTACAAGGCAAAATCAAATATATGTTTATGAATTTTTTCCAGGTAACATGGAAGGACCAGTCACTTATGAAAATCATTATGAAGGTGTGCTATTAGAAAAAAAGGATGGTCATTTAAAAGTGGTTCAATATTTACCACAAATACCGGATGAAATCATTCAATTGGGTAATAAAATACAAGAGGATTCTATTATCGGAAAACAGATAGAGGATTTTGGCCCGTTATTACTGTTAAATCGATCTATTTCGAAAAAACCACTTGAATTGTTCTCTTATCTAAAGGAATTTATTAACAATAAACAGGCTGAATTTTTGGTCAAAATATGACCATCAAAAAAGCCCGTATATAAAGGGCTTATCGTGATGAGATGACTATTTCATCTCTTTTTTTGTGAGGATGAGCTAATTTGTAAAGTATGTTCTTTTTTTATCTTAAATAGGGAGTTAAATTTTGAATAACTCCTTTGAGTTTTTCGGAATTTTTTAGATACATTTGTGTGGCGGTTTTACATTCAGTCTGGAGAGCAAATGATTCGATGTCAGCTTGACATTTTTTTATACTGGCCATTAGCAATTGACGTTGCATAGGCTGAAGCACTTGAATTTGGTCGTCGTAAAGGTCAATCGTTAATTCTCCATAAGAATTAATTTGTGCGAAAAAAACATTTTCTAATGTTACGCCTTGTTTTTCCAATTCAACGAGGAGCCAGCCACGATTTTTCCCGGTTGCCGATAAAGGGTTATCGAGTATTTTTCCATCCATTATGACGGTTTGCGATTCTTTTTCATTTGCAACCTGTAACTTTAAATCATTCGGAGTTACTGGTCTATAATCCTTTTTAAGCAACACACTTAAATCACCTGTTGGTTCTAGTACTGCAAACTCTACTTCGGATAAATTAAAAACATTTCGGCCCCGCAATAAGGAACTAAGGTCATCTAATGTATATTTCTCCTTTTTTAAATTATCCTCCAAAATTTTTCCGTTTTGAATAAGGACGCTTCCCTTTCCTTCAACAATATCCCTAAAGTTTTTACTCTTTAAGGTTATGAAATCAACTAAAAAGGTGATTCCACCAAATACTACGATTGCTACCACTCCATGCATTATATTCCGGTCTAATCCCATTATCACTTCTCCAGCAATACTCCCGATTGTAATACCTGATATATATTCAAAAAAGGTTATTTCTGAAATTTGTTTTTTTCCAAGCATTCTAGTGATAAAAATCAAAATAAAAATAAATAAGAAGGAACGAAGTACGATATGAATCCACTCTGGCATGATGTTCACCTCAAATGATGTTTATAAATCGGAAGGGTTGGCAAGTAGCCAACCAATTCCTTAGATCATTGTTTGTATTGGGGCTCTTCCTGCTCAATTTGTTTGAGTCGAGGCTCAATGCTATCAATAATCGATTGTGTTTGCGTAGCTGCTTCTTGATATAATTTCTTTGCACTTTTATTTTCCGTTCCTAGTGCAAATGTTTCAAAACTCGCCTGCGCACTTTTTAAGCCTGCTATTGTTTGTTTTACCTGTGTTCCAACTGTCATTTTGTTCACTCCTGTTTTTTTAGTGTTCTGACTTACGTATACTATTTTTTCTTTATTTTAGTTACTTATGTAATTTTGGATTGGTATATTTCTGGAAATAATGTAGCGGTTAATACAAAAAAACTGACTCACCTTATTGGAGAGTCAGTAATCGTTATTTATCATCTATTTGCAAGATTCTCATTAGCTCTTTTATATCAAAGCCACGAACTACCTCATCACCGATGACGATGGTCGGTGTTGAATAGGATTGATACTTATTAATTAAGTCATTTCTTGCCCTTTTATCCTCTTTAATGTTTTTTTCTGTAAAAGAAAATCCGTATTCCTTAAGGAATTTTTTAGTGATTTCACATGGTGGACATTCCGGCTGGGAATACAAAATGATTTCGCTCAAGCTACTTCCTCCAAAACTAAATGTTTATTTGCTTACTTTCTCCTTACGACCTAGATAATCAATTAACCCTTGGGAACAAACGTTAATATCAAGCCTGATAATTTCATACGCTGGATGATCCTGGGTAATTCCTTTTGTTTGTAAGAAATCGTTCAATTGCTGTAGGATATTTTGTTCTGCACACTTCACTTGTTCTTCAAGCACAGTATACTGTTGAAAAGCCACCTTAGCTGCGTCAACGAAAATATTTAACCACATTCTTACCAGACTGTAAACCTCGTTTGGTTTATTAGTGCCACCAAAATGGCCAAAGTAGATATGATTCAAATTCATTTCTTCAAATTTTGCTAAAGATTGACGCATTTTGTCAGGATCAAACTGATTGGGAGAGGTTGATGGCAGATATAATTCAACACCATCCCGTTTTAGCTGTGGATAATATACACCTGAAGTATCACCTGTAAACATCGCGTTTGTAGGAGGATAGTAAATGCTGAAATGGTGATTGGCATGTCCAGGAGAATCGTAAAATTTAAGGGTACAATCAGGACCAATTTTAAGCTCGTCCTCATCATTCATGACAAGTAGACGATCCTCAGGTATTGGAAGAATCGGATCGAAAAGCTTATTGAATTTATCTCCATAAACTGCCTGGGCACCTGCAATTAATCTGGATGGATCTGCAAGGTGACGTGCTCCTTTTGGATGAACAACTACCTTGGCATTCGGACAATGCTGAAGCATTAATCCAGCACCACCAGCATGGTCTAAATGGATATGTGTCACAATGATATACTTTATCGCTTCAGGATTAATATTCAATTGCTTTAATCCTTTAAGTAAGTATGGAATGGATGGACTTGCGGATGTTTCAATTATGGCTAATTCCTCTTCAGCAAGAACGTATGTACCTGTTCGTTCTTCCAAATTTAAGTCAAAATCATCAATTAAGAAAAGTTTTTCAGATAATTTTACTGGTTTTGACAAAAAATCACATCCTTTTTAACCTTTTACTTGTACTATGCCTCTCATTATTTTATTCTGTTAATATTGGCATGTAAAGAAAATGTTTGTGAATTTTCTGAAATTAATCCAGTTGGATAGAATCATGTCAGATGAGAAAGCTATAGTAAATGTTTGTTTTCGTTGAAAGGAGAGGGAGCATGTCACAGCTTCAAGGTATATTAACACGGTTGAAAAACCTTCATGAACAAGCTAATGGAGGTGAGCCAGCACAACGCTTTTTTGAGGTTAATGGTGAAAGGAAATGTCAGGTTACATACAACCCAAAATCTGCAACTTTTGAGCTTGAAATATACAATGATAAGGAAAAGCCTAAGCGTTACCAATTCGATAACATTGATATGATCGCAATTGAAATTTTTGACCTAATACAGTAAAAAGAAAAAGGGACCATAAGGGTTCCTTTTTCTTTTGGTCAATTAATGGGATTGGGTTTCTCTAAAAGGAAATAAAGGAAAATCTATGGTAAAATGAGAAAGATTGAGAAAGAATTAAAACAAATGAGGAGATTTCGGAGATGCTCAAACATCTAGGTGATGGATTTTCAAGTTTTAAACTGGTAGATTATTTAATCCCTTCCGAGAGAGTGGCGCATGTTCAAGTCGGAAACAGCTTGGAGCATGCATTGTTAGTATTAACCAAAAGCGGATATACCGCTATACCGGTTTTGGATCCTACTTATAAGCTCCACGGGTTAATCAGTACTCCTATCATAATGGAATCAATATTAGGATTAGAGCGGATTGAATTTGAAAAGCTAGAAGAAATTCGTGTTGAAGAAGTTATGTTAGTGGAAATCCCCAGGTTACAAATTGAATCTGGCCTTCAGTCATGTTTATCTCTGTTAGTAGATCATCCATTTTTATGTGTAGAGGATCGTCAAGGCGTTTTTGAAGGAATATTAACGAGAAGAGCTGTTTTAAATCAGTTAAACCATTATTTACTAAATAATAATGCGCAAAACTAATCGCTCCAAGCATGGAGCTTATTTTTTCTAGATATGAGTGGCGAGAGGAGTGGTGCAATGGAAGGAGTATATGAAAAGTTAGTTCCGAATCAACGGAAGAAAGAAACAAAGCGCCCGTATGTCTTGGCTGCTGTCATGCTTGCGATGTTTATGGGGGCAATTGAAGCGACGATTGTATCGACGGCTATGCCCAATATTGTTGCCGACCTTGGCGGATTTTCATTGTACAGCTGGGTATTTTCAGCATATTTGTTAATGAACTCTGTAACTGTTTTGATTTATGGGAAGTTATCCGATTTATTCGGGCGCAAACCTATTTTATTATTCGGAATCTTCGTTTTTTTACTTGGTTCGATTTTGTGTGGCTTTGCCCATTCAATGGAAAGCCTCATTGTCTTTCGTCTGATCCAGGGATTTGGGGCAGGAGCGGTTACACCGATTGCTACCACGATTGTTGGTGACATTTATACAAAGGAAGAGAGAGCGAAAATCCAGGGATATCTCGCTAGTGTCTGGGGGATTTCTGCTGTAATAGGGCCAGCATTAGGCGGCTTGCTTGTTCAGTTTGTAAGCTGGCGTTTTGTCTTTTGGATTAATATTCCTTTAGGTCTATTGTCAATGGTTGCGCTCTGGATGTTCCTTCATGAAAAAATTGAAAAGAAAAAAAGGAAAATTGACTATTTAGGAGCAGGACTCTTAACGATTGCCGTTTGTGCTATTATGATTGTGCTAGTTCAAGGTGGAACAAGGTGGAGCTGGCTGTCGACAGAGGTGTTTGCTTTCCTTACGATAAGTGTTATCGCTCTATTTTTCTTTATTTGGCAAGAAAAAAGAGCGATAGAACCAGTTATGCCATTTGGTATTTGGAAGGAACGGTCGATTTTTATCGCAAATATTGCCTCGTTAATCACAGGAATCATGTTAATTGGAATATCTAGCTTCCTACCGACATTTGTTCAAGGCGTAATGGAACAACCTCCAATAATTGCTGGATTTACCCTAACGACAATGTCGATTGGCTGGCCTATTGCCTCGACAGCATCTGGCAAAATGATGATTAAATACGGCTTTAGAACAACCTCGATAATTGGCGGGTTTTCCTTAATTTTTGGTAGTATCATATTCATGATACTATCACCAGAGTTTGGCCCCATTTGGGCAGCAGTAGGTTCCTTTTTTATTGGTGTTGGAATGGGTTTAACAAGTACAGCTTTTATTGTATCGATCCAAAGCAGTGTTAGTTGGGAGCAGCGTGGTATTGCAACGGCCTCGAATATGTTTATGAGAAATCTTGGTAACACCGTAGGAGCAGCATTGCTAGGCGGAATATTAAATAGCCAATTGTACAGCTATATTCATAACAGGCAGGAAACAAAAGGATTTACGGTTGATTCAATCAATATTCTTCTGAATGAAAGTGAACGAAATAAATTATCTCAGACTGTAAAACATATTTTACAGGACGGATTAACGCACTCACTACACAGTGTTTATTTTGTCGTGTTTTGCTTAGCGCTAATCAGTTTAATTTTCGTGTTTTTCCTGCCAAAGAATCGTTAGAAACATAATACAAAGTTTAAAAGGAGTTAAATAGTTTGTCTTCATTATCAGAATTCCATTTTCTATCCGTATTGGCTCAAGAAATGAACATGCGCAGGGCTGCAGAGCGCTTATTTGTATCCCAACCTGCTCTATCTCAGCGCCTGCAAACGATAGAAAAGGAATGGGAAACGAAATTATTTATTCGCTCACAAAAAGGTCTCACACTAACCCCAGCGGGTGAGAACGTAATTAAATTTGTGAATGAAGTTTTAGAAAAAGAAGAAAAAGTTAGAGAATCCATTCATACGATGAATTCACAAGTACACGGTACACTTAAAATTGCCGTCGCTTCGATCGTTGGTCAGAACTGGCTTCCAATTGTATTGAAAAAATTTGTAAAAAGGTATCCTCAAGCAAAAATATCTTTAATAACTGGCTGGAGTAGTGAAATCCTAAAAACGATGTATGAAGATCAAGCTCATATTGGGATTATCCGTGGCACCCCTGATTGGAAAGGAATAAAAATCCCTTTATTTGAAGATAATCTTTATCTTGTTGATACTGAAATCAACCGGCTTGAGCAAATCTTAGAAACGGATCGGCCGTTCATTCAGTTTAAAAGTGATTCAAACTACTATCAAGAAATTCATAATTGGTTGCACAATCAATTTCAAACCTTACCGAAGCGCACGATTGTTGTTGATCAAATTGAAACCTGTAAACAAATGACATTAAATGGGATTGGATATGCAATCTTACCTGGTATCACTTTAAATGGGACGGAAAAAGATATCTATAAAATTCCGTTAATTGCTGAAAATGGAGAGCCAATGAAACGGGACACCTGGCTTGTAGGGTATGAATCAGCGTTTCAGTTAAAACAAGTACAAGCATTTGTCGAGCTTATTAAAGAGCATATCTCTGAAACGTAGTTGTTGTGTTTTTCTTGTTTTCGAAACAGTTGTCTGCTAAATTTGTTTTATATGTACATAAAGGAGGAACATTCCATGAAAATGATGGATGCAAAAGAAATTATCTCATTTATTCAAAATAGTAAAAAAGCTACCCCTGTGAAAGTGTATGTTAAAGGGGATTTAGAAGGCATAGATTTTGGTGCAAATGCAAAAACATTTATTACTGGAATTTCTGGTATCGTTTTTGGTGAATGGAGCGAGATTAGCACTGCTCTTGAATCCAATCAAGGAAAAATTGAAGACTACGTGGTTGAAAATGACCGTAGAAACTCTGCAATTCCAGTTTTAAATTTAAAGGATATTAAAGCACGTATTGAGCCAGGGGCAATTATTCGTGACCATGTTGAAATCGGTGATAATGCCGTTATTATGATGGGTGCTGTGATTAATATTGGTGCCGTTATTGGTGAAGGCACGATGATTGATATGAACGCAGTACTAGGTGGTCGAGCTACTGTAGGAAAGAATTGTCACGTCGGTGCTGGTGCAGTATTAGCAGGTGTAATTGAGCCGCCTTCTGCACAACCAGGTTATTTTAGAGGATAATGTCCTTATTGGTGCCAACGCAGTTGTCTTAGAAGGAGTACGGATTGGCGAAGGCGCAGTTGTAGCTGCTGGAGCAGTCGTTACAGCGGATGTGGAGCCGTTCACGGTTGTAGGCGGTACGCCAGCCCGTCTCATCAAAAAAATTGATGATAAAACAAAGTCAAAAACTGAAATTATGATGGAGCTTCGTCAATTGTAGGAGCTAACAAGCGTGGGTCCTATGGTCCACGCTTGTTTTAGAGAGGAGACCAAAACATGTCAACACATCCCTTTGTCGAAATCAGAAGAGACCTTCACAAAATACCTGAGCTTGGCTTCCAGGAATTTAAGACACAAAAATATATTTTAGATTACTTAGAGGGATTACCGCAAGACAGGATTGAAATGAAACAATGGAAAACAGGCGTTGTCGTAAGAGTATTAGGGACTGCCCCATCACAAACGATAGCGTATCGAACTGATATTGATGGATTGCCAATTACAGAAGAAACAAACCTTCCGTTTCAATCCCAGCATCAAGGAAACATGCATGCATGCGGACACGACTTCCATATGAGCATAGCCTTAGGTGTGCTGACTTATTTCATTCAAAATCCAATAAAGGACCATTTAGTATTTATTTTTCAACCGGCTGAAGAGGGCCCAGGTGGTGCTGAACCATTGATGAACTCCAGGAATTCTTAATGATTGGAAGCCCGATATGATATTCGCTCTGCATATCGCACCAGAATATCCTGTCGGAACGATTGCTATAAAACCTGGTTTACTATTTGCCAACACTTCAGAACTCTTCATTGATTTAACTGGTAAAGGTGGACATGCCGCCTATCCACATCATACAAATGATATGGTTGTTGCAGCCTGCTCATTAGTGACTCAGCTTCAAACGGTAGTAGCAAGAAATGTTGACCCACTTGATAGCGCAGTTATTACAATTGGGAAAATAGCTGGAGGCACCGTCCAAAACATTATTGCAGAAAAAGCACGTCTAGAAGGAACGATTCGAACTCTTTCAGAGGAATCGATGATAAAAGTCAAGCAAAGGGTTCAAGCAATAGTAAAAGGGATTGAATTGGGGTACCAATGCCAGGTGGATATTGATTTTGGAGCGATGTACCATCAAGTATATAACCACCATGAATTAACGGAGGAATTTATAGGTTTTATGACCGAGCACTCGGATTTAAATGTTGTACAGTGTAAGGAAGCTATGACTGGAGAAGATTTTGGATATATGCTTAAGGAAATTCCAGGTTTTATGTTTTGGTTAGGTGTTGAATCCGATTTCGGATTACATCACTCCAAGCTTCACCCTAATGAGGCGGCAATAGAAGCGGCAATTAATGGGATCGTGACCTATATTAATTATAAGGGAAATCGTTGATAATACAGGGCTTATCATTTGGAATTGATTCTTTAACATGGTAAAATATACAAGTGTAAATATTTTAAATCAACAAATTATTTAAAGTTTCGACAGTTTAAAAATTATAGAACAATGTAATTGGATACGGGTGCGAGATTTAATTATAATTAGTTCTTATTTAAATTAATTATAATTTAATATTGACTTTAAATTATAAAAAGCCTATACTAAAGCTAGTTAATAGGAAACCCATTAGGGTGTATACATTGTTACATAAAAATTGGAGGGATTTTTAATGGCTGAACGTTTAGTAGGAAAACAAGCACCACGCTTTGTAATGGATGCAGTATTACCAAACAAGGAATTCGGCAAAGTAAGCTTAGAAGAAAACATGAAAAACGATAAATGGACAGTACTTTTCTTCTATCCAATGGACTTCACTTTCGTTTGTCCAACAGAAATCGTTGCGGTTTCTGATCGTTATGAAGAATTCGAAGATCTTGATGCAGAAGTAATCGGGGTGTCAACTGATACGATTCATACTCATTTAGCGTGGATCAACACAGATCGTAAAGAAAACGGTCTTGGACAGTTAAGATATTCTCTTGCTGCTGACACAAATCATGTTGTTGCTCGGGATTATGGCGTACTGATTGAAGAAGAAGGTATTGCACTACGTGGCTTATTCATCATTAGCCCTGAAGGTGAATTACAATATGCAGTTGTTCACCACAACAATATTGGTCGTGATGTTGATGAAACATTACGTGTTCTTCAAGCGTTACAAACAGGTGGTCTTTGCCCTGCAAACTGGCGCCCTGGACAAGCCACACTATAATTAATATTCAATCGTAAACAAAGAGGCTGACTTCTATTTGGGTCAACCTCTTTTTATTTTGTCTCCCTCTATTTTTTAAAACGCTTGTTAGGTAAATCATTTCGATTGACATTGATGTAGAATCATGGGAATCAATAAACTAGTATGCTAAAATGAAACCATTATAAGAGGCTGCGTTAATGAACAATGTTGATTTAGAGCGCTCTGTTGATTGGAGGACATTGACGTGAAGAAAGAGTTTGCTGTTATTGGATTAGGACGTTTTGGTGGTAGTATTTGCCGAGCCCTAGCAGAACAGGGAAATGAAGTATTAGCGATCGATACTGATGAGGACCTCGTTAATGAATTTTCAACGATTGCCTCACACGCAGTAGTAGGCGACTGTACTGATGAACAAGTTTTAAAAGGGTTAGGTATTAGAAACTTTGACCATGTTATTGTTGCAATTGGCGATGATATAAAAGCAAGTATCTTAACAACGCTCATGTTAATAGAATTAGGAGTAACAGATATTACCGTAAAAGCCCAAGATGATTATCATGAAAAAGTACTTAGAAAAATTGGTGCAAATCATGTCGTGCATCCTGAAAGAGATATGGGGAGACGTATTGCTCATCACATCTCAAGCAATAATGTGCTTGACTATTTGGAGCTATCTGAGGAGCATAGTATTGTCGAGATTATTGCGAATCATAAAATAAATGGACACTCGATTATTGATTTAGATATACGCGCAAAATACGGCATTACTATCGTTGCCATCAAGCGGGGTAAAAACATCATTGTTTCTCCACAGGCTAATGAGATGATTCAGAATGGTGACGTGCTTGTGGTAATTGGGGCAGATGTAGATATCAATCGATTTGAGAAAAAAGGAATGTAACCAATTACATAGAAAAAGAGTCTGACAAGCTAACTGTCAGACTCTTTTTGCATTTAAAGGGAGTACTATACTTCCATGATAATTGGTAAAATCATTGGACGACGCTTTGTCTTTTCGTAAAGAAAAGGTGCAAGTGTGTCCGTAATTTCGTTTTTAATTTCTGACCATTGCGTCGTTTTTCTTTCCATGACTTTATTTAGATGTTTCGTAATAAGTACCTGGGCATCATTAATAAGGTCACTCGATTCTCTCATATAAACAAAACCGCGAGAGATAAGATCAGGTCCTGCTGCAATTTTAAAGTCCTTCATATTAATACTAACGACTACAATCACAAGGCCTTCTTCTGAAAGGATTCGGCGGTCACGTAGGACGATATTTCCAATATCACCAATTCCGCTTCCATCAATATAAACATTGCCTGAAGGGATCTTTCCGGCTACCTGAGCCATATTTTCACTTAGGGCTAATACTTCACCGTTGTCCATGATAAAACAGTTTTCTTCTGGTACATCACAATCAACAGCTAATTTTGCATGCATTCTTTGCATACGATATTCACCATGAATAGGCATAAAGAATTTCGGCTTAATTAAACGAAGCATTAATTTTTGTTCTTGCTGTCCACCGTGACCAGAAGTATGAATATCGCTTAGCGGTCCATGAATAACTTCAGCGCCAGCCTTAAACAGCATATTGATAGTTCTGCTTACACTAATCGTGTTTCCTGGGATCGGTGAGGACGAAAAGACTACAGTATCGCCAGGGATAATTTGAATTTGGCGATGGGTGCCGTTAGCAATCCGAGAAAGGGCAGCCATCGGTTCACCTTGGCTTCCTGTACAAAGAATGGTTACCTTATTAGCTGGTAGTCGATTGATTTGTTGGGCATCGATAAAGGTATCCTTTGGGGCTTTAATATAGCCTAAATCCAAACCAATTTCAATTGCAGCTTCCATACTTCTGCCAAACACTGCAACCTTTCTACCGTTTAAAACAGCAGCTTCAGTTACTTGTTGAAGTCTGTGAATGTTGGAAGCAAAGGTAGCGAAGATAATTCTACCATCCACCGTGCGGAAAACATCGTGAATGCTTTCGCCTACACGGCGTTCTGACATTGTGAAATGAGGAATTTCACTGTTTGTACTATCGGATAGGAGACAAAGGACCCCTTCTTTCCCGATTTCAGCCATTTTTGTTAAGTTAGCAGGCTCACCTACAGGAGTAAAATCAAATTTAAAATCTCCTGTATGGACAACTTGTCCAGGCGGGGTTTTGACAACAATTCCGTATGAATCAGGAATACTATGTGTTGTACGGAAGAAAGATACGGATGTTTTTCTGAACTTAATAACATCTTCTTCTTTTATTTCAATTAGTTTGGCAGTCCGTAATAAACCATGCTCTTCCAGTTTGTTTCGAATTAATCCAAGGGCTAATTTCCCACCATAAATTGGGACGTTTATTTGTCGTAATAAATAGGGAATACCCCCAATATGGTCTTCGTGACCATGCGTTACAAATAGTCCTTTGATTTTATCTTCGTTTTTGATTAGATAGGTGTAATCTGGAATGACATAATCAATCCCCAGTAACTCATCTTCAGGAAATTTGATCCCCGCATCAATAAGAATAATCTCATCCTGAAATTGTACTGCGTAGGTGTTCTTTCCGATTTCCCCTAAACCGCCCAGGGCAAATACGGCTGTTTGGTCATTTTTTACAAATTTCATAAATTATCGAATCTCCAATACATTAAAGTCTTCATTTGTTTGCTCATACTCTAGAAATGCACCTTCTACGGATTGTACATATTCAATATTGTAGGATCTGTCGACTAATTTCTTTCTGACATCTCGTTCAGATTCGCCTTCAACATATAGAGTTTTTGTTTTCTCGCGTACAGGTACCTGTTTATTGGACTCCTGGTAATATACTTTAAAAATCATTTTATTCTCTCCTTTAATCATATTTTCTGTTTTATCTAAAATAGATACATTAACTTCATTGTTAAAGTACTAAAACATTAAAATAAAGCTACTTAATTTAGGTTAAGGATACAAACTTCTAATTAACTTGTCTTATGCTTTGCAAGCCGCTTCCGCTTTTCTTATTATATATAAGTTTAACAGGTTTTTCATGTTTTTTCTTGCCTTAACAAATTATTCATGGAAAGGAATTACTGGGATGGGCTTCCAAGGAATGTTAAAGGATTGTTAATTATCAATGTACAACAAGGAAGAAGCCCTTCGCAAGTTTGAAGGGCTCAAATTTGTTAAGCGATAGATTTTTTTCGAAGCAAATCTTTCCACTGTTTTAAAAGCTTCTCTCTTAGCTTCTTTAACATAGTGGATCATCTCCTCACTTCTTATTTTATACCATCCTTGTCCAATGTAAAGTAAATATGAGTCCGCTGTTATAAATACTTAGTCCTTTTTTACTAGTATATGTTTAGATTGTCTATATTTTTCATGGCTAAACATGGAAAATAATTTTTGGATAATATTTGACAACTCACAAAGAAAAGTATACTTTTTATTTTTAGTATGTAAAAAGTAATAATATCAGGCAAAATAAACTTTTCATTGTACATTAACAAATGAGTTGAGCTTGAGTTGAAAAGGAGTTTATTAATATATGAGTAAAATTGTATTTTTTGATATTGATGGAACATTATTGGACCACGATAAGAAATTGCCGATGAAAACGAAGATGGCAATTCAACAACTGAAACAAAATGGAGTGTTTGTGGCTATTGCTACAGGTCGTGCGCCATTTATGTTTGAAGGCTTGCGGAAAGAATTAGATGTGGATTCTTTTGTTGGGTATAACGGTCAGTATGTCGTTTTTGAGAATGAGGTAGTTTACACGAATCCATTGAATCATAACGAAATTGTGCGATTGGATCAGGAGTCAAAACGAAATGGCCACCCATTAGTATTTATGGATGAAAATACGATGAAATCAAGCGTAGCTCATCATATGTATATTGAGGAAAGTATGGGAAGTCTAAAGTTTGTTCATCCTGAGCAGGATTCTTCTTTTTATTATAATAAAGAGATTCTTCAAGTCATGATATTTATGGAAGAAAAGGATGAAAATTTGTACAATGGACTCTATCCTGATTTTAAACTAGTACGTTGGCACCCCTATTCGGTCGATGTCATGCCATTAGGCGGTTCAAAAGCTGAAGGGATCCAACAATTAGTCAAGCGTTTAGGATTTAAAATGGAAGATGTCTATGCGTTTGGAGATGGATTAAATGATCTTGAAATGCTTGAGACTGTTGGAACGGGTGTCGCGATGGGGAATGCTGTTAATGAATTGAAAGAAAAAGCAAAATTTATTACTAAAGATGTTGCAGAAGATGGAATTTGGCATGGCTTAAAGGAATTAGAGTTAATTTAACAAAAAACAAGCCGGTAATCGCAGATTATCGGCTCTTTTTTGACTAAATTATCGTTCAATTTCAATCGCGTTTTCTGGTCGGTGATAAGGGTCTTGTTTATTAATATGATCATAAAACATGATCCCATTAAGATGGTCGATTTCGTGTTGAAATACGATCGAGGGAAGTCCTTTTAATCTCAATTTAAGTTCGTTTCCGTTTATGTCGGTTGCTTTAACCGTAATTCGCGCGAATCTAGGCACAAATCCAGGGAAGTTTTCGTCAACTGATAGGCAGCCTTCTCCAGAGGACAAATAGGAACGCTCTACAGAATGACTGATGATTTTTGGATTGAATAGAGCATAACTATGTAGCTCTCCCTTTTCGTCCTTAACATGGATAGCAATCATTTTTTTCAAAACGTTAATCTGAGGGGCGGCAAGTCCAATGCCAGGTCGTAGTCCATATTTTGCAGCAAGCTCAGGATTTTGGCTGTTTTGAACAAATTCCATTAAACTTAAAAGTATTTGTTTGTCTTCCTCAGATGCGGGTAGGGGAACATCGTCAGCTACTTTTCGTAAGTTTGGATGACCGTCCCTTATGATATCCTCCATGGTTAGCATATGATTAAACACTCCTAAAATTTTTTCCTTACAAACTATGTTAGTAGTCTAACAAAGAATAACGAAAAAGTTAATAAATATACAAAGCACTAGCTCAAAATAAAGCAAAAAAAGAGGAGAATCCTCTCCTCTTATAGATTCCATTGCAATTAATTAGCAAAACGCGCTGCCAACGATGATTAAAAGAATAAAGAGGACAACAATTAACGCAAAGCATCCTCCGAAACCTACACCGCCATATGCTGGGTAACAACAACCACCATACCCATATCCGCCGTATCCAAACATAAGGAAAACCTCCCTGATAATTATTCGTCTAGTTAGACGTTTCATTAATAAATTATGCTTATAAAGTTAATTGGTATGGGCCGCTGCCTAACATTGATAGAAACACATCTTAGGTGGAGTTAACTATTCATTTCAATACAGGGTAAGCTATTGTAAAAAATAAGGACAATCGATATCATTAATAATGGAATAGGTTAGGGGGCATGGATGTGTTGAGCAAACGGAAAACACTATTAGTTTTACTTCTAAGTTTCTTTGTATTTTCGTTAACCGGTTGTAACGAACAAGCACCAGAAGAGAGAATGTATACGGTAATGGAATCGGCTGTAAAGCAAGAAAAAGGATTCGAGGAGCAGCAACAGCCATTAGCAAAGCTTGAAAAAAAGAACAAGAATTGTATAAGCAAATGATTTCTTTACGAAACAAGGAAAATGAACAAGTCGTTAAGCTAGCCGACGAAGCGTTAGCTCTCGTATCTAAAAGAAAAGATCATATTGTAAAAGAACAAGAAAGCATGCAGTCTTCTAAAAAGAAATTTGAAGACATTACCCCATTAATTTCTGAACTTAAGGATGAGGAATTAAAAAAACAAGCTATTGAATTGAATAAAACGATGAAAAAAAGGTATGAAATACATAATATCTTATGCAAACAATATTTAATGGGGATTCAATATGACACTGAACTATACGAGCAATTGAAAGCGAAGGAAACATCTTTAGAGAAATTAGCTGAACAAGTTACAAAAATTAACGAAACATATGATAAGGTCTTAAAAACAAATGATGAATTCAATGCTCAAACGGAAAAATACAATAAAGAGAAACTAGAATTTTATAAAAAGGCTAATCTTAACGTTTCTGAATAGATAGGAAGAAGAATCGACAAAAACGGTCGGTTCTTTTTTATTACAGGAGAAGAATTTAGGTTAGTGCTTACACGAAAATGTAAGCGGATCCTATTTGAATCCAATCATTCGTCTTACGTAATTATATAAAAAAACTTTGGTAGGATAACAACATTCTCAACTTATTTATAACACAAAACAAAATTTGGATGTGTTTGTAACACAGATTTATAAAAAGTTGTAGTACAGTATGGAAATAAAAAATGTGACTAAAATGTGAAAAACCTAAGACAATATGATTGACTTGGGTATTTTGTGTGGTGTAAACTGAAAAACGTAGAGATTGATTGTATTAGTTCTTATGAAATAATTAGTAGTACAGGTTTATGTTGTTCTTGTCATTATTTCAAGTTTCTCTTTTATTTCCAAATGGTTATCTAATCAACAAAAAGTTTGGATATCCTAATTATGATATGGCTTAATTTACTTTATTTCCCTTAATGAAAGGATGAGGTGGCATTTATGGCATCGAAAATGAAAACACAATTAGATGTGAAACAGCAACTCAAGGTCGTTGAGGAGCAGTTCCAAACTTTACAAATATTAAATGAAGAAGGCGAAATTGTTAACGAAGCAGCAATGCCGGAGTTAACGGATGAACAACTTCAGGAATTAATGTCTAGAATGGTTTATACAAGAATCTTAGACCAGCGCTCTATTTCTTTAAATCGACAAGGACGATTAGGATTCTATGCCCCGACTGCTGGACAGGAAGCTTCTCAATTAGCAACTCAATTTGCGTTAGAAAAGGAAGACTTTATCTTACCTGGGTACCGTGATGTTCCGCAGATTGTATGGCATGGTTTACCTTTATACCAAGCTTTCCTTTGGTCACGTGGTCATTTCGAGGGAATGAACATCCCTGAAGGTGTAAACGTGCTTCATCCACAAATTATTATTGGTGCGCAATATGTGCAAGCAGCTGGTGTAGCGCTTGGCATGAAGAAACGTGGAGCAAAATCGGTAGCGATTACGTATACAGGCGACGGTGGTACTTCTCAAGGTGACTTCTATGAAGGTTTAAACTTTGCCGGTGCTTACAATGCTCCTGCTATCTTCGTAGTTCAAAATAACCGTTTTGCAATTTCTACACCGGTTGATAAGCAATCTGCTTCGAAAACATTAGCTCAAAAAGCTGTTGCGGCAGGTATCCCTGGTATTCAAGTTGATGGTATGGATCCATTAGCTGTTTATGCAGCAACTCGCCAAGCGCGTGAACGTGCTATAAATGGTGAAGGCCCGACCTTGATTGAAACCCTAACGTATCGTTATGGTCCACATACAATGGCTGGTGATGATCCAACTCGCTATCGTACAACTGATTTAGACAATGAGTGGGAGAAAAAAGATCCACTTGTTCGTTTCCGTAAATTCCTTGAAAAGAAAGGTATTTGGAGCGAAGAAAAAGAAAGCGAAGTTATCGAAAGAGCGAAAGAAGATATTAAAGAGGCAATTAAGAAAGCAGATGCTGCACCTAAACAAAAGGTTACGGATCTTATTTCGCTAACTTATTCAGATATGCCATATAACCTAAAAGAACAATTTGAAATTTACAAAGCAAAGGAGTCGAAGTAAGCCATGGCGCAAATGACAATGATTCAAGCAATTACTGATGCATTGCGTACAGAATTGCAGAATGATCCGAACGTATTAATATTCGGTGAGGACGTTGGGGTAAACGGTGGGGTATTCCGTGCAACCGAAGGTCTTCAAAAAGAATTCGGAGAAGACCGTGTATTTGATACACCTCTTGCTGAATCAGGAATCGGTGGTCTAGCTGTTGGTCTTTCTTTACAAGGATACCGTCCGGTTCCGGAAATCCAATTCTTTGGTTTTGTCTTTGAAGTAATGGATTCTATTTGTGGTCAATTAGCTCGTATGCGTTTCCGTTCAGGGGGAAGATACAATTCTCCAGTTACCATTCGTTCACCATTCGGTGGCGGGGTGCACACGCCTGATATGCATGCTGATAGCTTAGAAGGAATGATGGCCCAACATCCAGGGGATTAAAGTGGTTATTCCTTCAACTCCATATGATGCAAAGGGACTTCTAATTTCATCAATCCGTGATAACGATACCGTTGTTTTCCTTGAGCATATGAAATTATACCGTTCATTTCGACAAGAGGTTCCTGAAGAGGAATATACAATTCCATTAGGAAAAGCTGATGTGAAACGTGAAGGAACTGATATTTCAATCATCACTTATGGGGCTATGGTTCATGAGTCACTAAAAGCAGCTGAAGAGCTAGCTAAAGAAGGTAATTCAGCTGAAGTTATTGATTTGCGAACAGTAAGCCCGCTTGATATAGACACAATTATTGCTTCTGTTGAAAAAACAGGTCGTGCCATTGTTGTTCAAGAAGCACAAAAACAGGCTGGCATCGCGGCAAGTGTTGTGGCAGAAATCAATGATCGTGCGATACTTAGCCTAGAGGCACCAGTATTGCGTGTCACAGCACCAGATACAATCTTCCCGTTTCCACAAGCAGAAGCTGTATGGCTTCCAAACTATAAAGATGTAATTGAAACAGCTAAAAAAGTATTATCATTTTAATCATGGAGGGATGATTGTTGGTATGGTCGGAATAACCAGCAATCCCCTTGTATTTTGCTATCGTTAAAAACGAAAAATGATGAAGAATGTAATTAGGAGGGTGATATCTAGTGGCATTTCAATTTAAATTGCCTGATATCGGCGAAGGTATTCATGAAGGCGAAATCGTAAAATGGTTTGTTAAACCTGGAGATAAGGTTCAAGAGGACGATGTATTATGTGAAGTCCAAAATGATAAGGCTGTAGTGGAAATTCCTTCACCAGTTGCAGGAACGGTTGAAGAAGTTTTAGTCGAAGAAGGTACTGTTGCAACGGTAGGTCAAGTATTGGTGACTTTCGATGCACCAGGATATGAGGATATGAAATTTAAAGGTGATGAAGAAGAGGAAGCTCCTAAACAAGAGGAGAAAGTCGATGTACAAGCGGCGCCAGCTACTCCACCAGTAGCAGGAACCCAAGCGCCTGCTGCCACACAGCAACAAACAGAAGCAGATCCGAATCGTCGTATCATTGCTATGCCTTCAGTACGTAAATATGCACGTGATAAAGGTGTAGATATTCGTGTAATAAGCGGTTCTGGCAAAAATGGCCGAATCGTTAAAAATGATATTGATGCATTCCTAGCTGGTGGAACGACTGCAGTAGCTATAGTTGAAGAGCAACCGACAGCGAATGAAGCAGCAGCTGAAAAAGCGACAGCACCAGCTATCCCTCAGGGGCAATATCCTGAAACGCGTGAAAAAATGAGTGGTATTAGAAAAGCTATTGCCAAGGCAATGGTGAATTCTAAGCATACAGCTCCCCACGTTACATTGATGGATGAAGTTGATGTAACCAAGCTTGTAGCAAATCGCAAGAAATTTAAAGACGTTGCTGCTCAAAAAGGGATCAAACTTACCTTCCTTCCATATGTTGTGAAGGCTTTAACAAGTGCTTTACGTGAATTCCCAGCACTAAATACATCAATCGATGATTCAACAAGTGAAATCATTCATAAACATTATTACAATATTGGGATTGCAGCAGACACTGAAAAAGGTCTTCTTGTTCCAGTTGTAAAAGAGGCTGATCGCAAATCAATCTTTACAATTTCTAATGAAATTAATGAATTGGCTACAAAAGCTCGAGATGGTAAATTAGCTCCTGATGAAATGAAGGGTGCTTCTTGTACGATTACAAATATTGGATCTGCCGGTGGTCAGTGGTTTACTCCTGTTATAAATCATCCAGAAGTAGCAATCCTTGGAATTGGTCGCATTGCTGATAAACCAATTGTAAGAAATGGTGAAATCGTGGCAGCACCTGTATTAGCACTATCTTTAAGTTTTGATCACAGAATTATTGATGGAGCAACTGCTCAGAATGCCCTAAATCATATTAAAAGATTATTGAACGATCCAGAACTATTGTTAATGGAGGCGTAAAAAATGGTAGTTGGAGATTTTCCGATTGAAACAGATACTATTGTCATTGGTGCAGGACCTGGGGGATATGTAGCCGCAATTCGTGCTGCCCAGCTCGGACAGAAAGTGACAATTGTGGAAAAAGGTGAACTAGGTGGAGTATGTTTAAACGTTGGTTGTATTCCATCTAAAGCTTTAATTGCAGCAGGTCACAAATATGAAACAGCTAAGCATTCAGAGGCGATTGGAATTACGGCTGAAAATGTTAAAGTTGATTTTACAAAGGTACAAGCATGGAAGGCTGGTGTAGTAAAAAAACTTACTGGTGGAGTCGAAGGATTATTAAAAAACAACAAGGTTCAAATCGTTCGCGGTGAAGCGTACTTTGTTGATACGAATACACTGCGTGTGATGGATGAAAATTCTGCTCAAACCTACACGTTTAAAAATGCAATCATCGCAACAGGTTCTCGTCCAATTGAACTTCCAGCTTTTAAATATTCAAAACGCGTACTTGATTCAACGGGCGCATTAGCATTAACGGAAATCCCTAATAAATTGGTTGTCATTGGTGGGGGGTATATTGGTACTGAGCTTGGTGGAGCCTATGCGAACTTTGGTACGCAGGTTACCATTTTAGAAGGTACAGATGAAATCTTAAATGGTTTTGAAAAACAAATGTCAGCAATAGTTAAAAAGAATTTAAAGAAAAAAGGCGCAGATATTATCACCAAGGCATTGGCTAAAGGTGTTGAAGAAACAGAAACAAATGTTACAGTTAAATATGAAGTAAATGGTGAAGAAAAATCGATTGAAGCTGATTATGTATTTGTCATGGTTGGTCGTCGTCCAAACTCGGACGAAATGGGCTTAGAACAAATTGGTGTTCAGCTTACTGACCGAGGAGTAGTGCAAATAGATAAACAATGTCGCACAAGCGTAAGCAATATTTATGGTATTGGTGATGTTGTTCCTGGACCACCGTTAGCTCATAAAGCATCCTATGAGGGGAAGATTGCGGCAGAAGCGATTGCTGGTCTAAACTCAGAAATTGATTATCTTGGCATTCCGGCAGTTGTCTTTTCTGACCCTGAACTTGCTTCTGTTGGATATACTGAACAACAAGCAAAAGATGAAGGTATCGACGTAATCGCTGCGAAATTCCCATTTGCTGCGAACGGCCGTGCCCTAGCGTTGGATGCTACAGATGGTTTCTTAAAGCTAATTACTCGTAGAGAGGATGGTCTTGTGATTGGAGCACAAATTGCAGGTCCAAGTGCATCTGATATGATCGCTGAATTAGGTTTAGCGATTGAAGCAGGTATGACGGCAGAAGATTTAGCAATGACAATCCATGCTCATCCAACTCTTGGTGAAATTACGATGGAAGCTGCTGAAGTTGCTTTAGGTCATCCAATTCATATTGTTAAGTAATCATAAGAAAATCCTTTTCGTTATAATCGAAAAGGATTTTCTTTATTGTTCATTGTTATTTTTAACAATTTCACTAGATAGAATTTCTGAAATAGGTTGTATAATTTGTTCTTTTGAGACTTGTCCGCTAATCCTGATCATTACCTTGTCATTGTATATGACAAGCAGAGCAGGACATGCATTAATATGAAAGGATTGAAAATATGGTTTTGCATTCGTTGGCGATATGACAAGCATATTTCTTATTTCATCCGGAAATTCTCTTTTTAATTCTATTAACGCATCATAGTATGCTGCTTCCTCGGAATAGTCTTGATCATTTGAGAAAAATATAATTTGTTTTACATTATGGGGAAGCTGAATTTTTTCATCTTTTGAATTACTGCAACTAGTTATCACCAACAATGATGCAAGTAACAACGGCAAACCTTTCATTTCACGGGCAGCCTCACTTTTTTTATTTTTTAAAAAATAAAAATATTCACACTTGACTGATTGACTAAGTAGTCCTATTTTATCACAGCGTAAAATAAAAATTTGGCTTGTCATGTAAATGTTACATAAATGAAAAATATCTATAAGCTATCAATCATATAATGATGAAAAGGGATTTTGCATAGGCAGGTAATGAGAATGAAAGGATATGTTGTCATATTATTACAATTAATGATCTGGAGTGGTTATTCTGTCATTGAATGGTTATCCAAGCATGATCAGCCACTATACAATGGATTAATGTTTCTTATCTTTATATATATTGCGTTTTTAGTAGGGAATTCACTTCTAAAATCGGCAAAAAAGACTTTGCTGATGACTGTTTTTAGTTTATTAATTTATTTGTCCGTCCAACTTTCCTTATCCTTTATTCAGGCGAAATTTTAATTTGAATACAAAAGAAAAGACGACCTTATCAATAGTCGTCAATGTTTTTTTAACCCTTAACTGGTTCCTATCGGGAACACAAGCCTCAAAGCTCACCCATATGTATCGTTGTATTCAATTCTATTTTCTAGGATAGTGGTACATTACTCTCCCATTGAATAATTGGAGTTCACCTTGTAGCTTTTTCGAAAGAAATTTGCAAAATTCATTTGCTTTTCCTTTGTCACCTGTAGTCGCTTTTTCTGGTAAAGTCACTTGGATATAGGTTTGTTCCTTTTCTGTTCCATCCTCGTTTTGGACAACTTCTTTATCAATTCCAAGTAAAATGGCATAATAGCGGTCTTGGGTTGAAGATAGGTAAAACCATTTTCCTTGGCTGCTTTCATGTTCCTTTATCTCGTAAGGAAAAGCGGATCCGTTATAATTCCAATCAAGCTGATCTCCAGTTTTAGCCGTAATCTCTTTGTAGTATTCAAAGTAAGCTTTTAGTTCTGCTGTTGTAATATCTTGCTTTGCTGAAGCAGGAACAAGTTTAATAAAAGCGTTTTTTGCCATATTCCATCCCCCGATTTCTATATTAAACTTTTGTCTTATCTATTATAACATGTGGTGTTTATATTTTACGAAAGTGATGACAATCCTAGTTGTTTTTGGGAATAAATATCCATTGCCAAACTATTTTACTTGAGTTATAATAAAATTCTAAATATTCAAAAAAAGGAGGTAATTTATGGAGCTCTTTGGAAAGCTTTATGATGAATCAGAGAAAGTAAAAGTTAGGTTTATTGGATTTACCACAGAATCCACCCGCTATGATTTTGGGATTGTCTACACAAATCTATTTTTTGGTAAGCCTCTCGTCGTCTGTATGCAAACAGGCCGCTCTGCTCTCCTCGACCATAAGGATCTTGAAGATTCTGAATACCTAAAGTCCGCTTTTAATATTACTGATGATCAACAGGCTGCTGATTTAATTGAATTTTTCCAAGGTGCAATACCTGGAATTCCATTTGAACCGCAGTACGATTAAATGTGTATAAACAGACCTCTTATAGGTCTGTTTTTTTAATATAGTATAACTAGGGAGTTTTCAGGGGATATGCCTGTAATTAACTCTCGTTTTTAATGTGCCATACTAATGGGTAAGTACTATCTTTATTACAATAAACGTTTCCATAAATTACATATAAAATTTTTAATGTGTTATACAAATTAGGCTTGAAAAACAAAAAGTGTTATATTATTATGTAATTAAGAAACAAATTACAACCGCTTTCAAAAGAGCGGACTAATAACCGAAGGGTAGGGAATCCATAGTGGGAACAATCGTTTGTCAATCTTGTGATATGACTATTGATCAGTTTGAAGATGAAAAAGTAACGGTCCTCTATGCTAAATGCCAGTGTTGTAACGACGATAAACAAGAAAAAACTGAACATTAATTTTTCATATAAAAAGCATGCATAGGCATGCTTTTTCCTTTTTATTTAAGGCTATGTTAAAGAACGGTGTTGATTTTTGAGCATTCTGTTGATTGGAGCGGAAGGTGCGAGACTCCTGCGGGAGCAGCGGAACAGGTGAGACCCCACAGGCGCTATGCGCCGAGGAGGCTCACCGCCCGCCCCGCGGAAAGGGAGCACCTGTAGCGGAAATCAACAGACAAATTTAACACAGCCTTATTTAAAAACAAAAAAGACTCCCAAATAGGGAATCTTCTTATTTAAAAGCACGATGTTCTTCAATGACACGAATATATTTCAATTCATCATCTTCTGCACCTTGAACAGGTAAGCCTACTTCAAGGTTTTTTTGAATGTACTTAATGTTTTCTTCTGTGATAATTTCACCAGGGATAAAGATTGGAATCCCAGGTGGATAAACCATAACGAATTCTGCAATAATTCGTCCAACAGACTCTTCAATCGGAATAGATTCAGTATCTGCATAGAAGGCATCTCTAGGTGTTAATGACAATACAGGGATATCAGGAAGAAGCACTTTCGTATGGATTGTTTCCCCTGAATGTTGAAATTCTCTTGATAGATGCTGGAGTGCTTTGATGAGAATTTCTGCTTCCGTTTCAGTATCTCCAGGGGTCACGATACAAAGGATGTTGTATAGGTCGGACATTTCAACTTCAACATTGTAGTTCTCGCGAAGCCATTTTTCCACAGCGTATCCAGTAATACCTAAATCCTTAACTGAAATAATTAGCTTGGTTGGATCGAAATCATAAGCTGCCTTTGAATTCAGAATTTCCTCGCCTACACATAGAATATTTTCAATTTGATTTACTCTACTTCGAATAGATTGAGCTAAGTTAATCGTCTTCTCAACTAAAACCGTTCCTTCTGTCGCTAGTCTTTTTCTAGCAACATCTAATGAGGCTAGTAAAAGATAAGAAGTGGAAGTAGTTGTTAACATACTCAAAATTGACTGGACTCTCTTAGCTGAAACAAGCCCTTCGCGCATATTTAAAATCGAGCTTTGAGTCATTGAACCACCAAGCTTGTGAACGCTAGTTGCTGCCATATCAGCTCCCGCCTGCATGGCTGATAATGGTAAATCATCGTGAAAATGAATATGAACTCCATGTGCTTCATCAACTAAAACAGGAATGTTATAAGAATGTGCTATATCAACAATCTTTTTTAAATCTGCAGCGATTCCAAAATAGGTAGGATTAATCACGAGTAAACCTTTAGAATCTGGATGGCGTTCTAATGCGTGCTCCACAGCTTCCGTTGTAATACCATGGGAAATCCCTAACTGTTCATCTATTTCAGGATGAATGAAAATTGGTATAGCACCAGAAAATACAATGGCTGACATGACCGATTTATGAACGTTTCTCGGTACAATTATTTTATCCCCAGGTCCACACACGGACATAATCATGGCGATAATGGCACCGCTTGTTCCTTGTACTGAAAAGAATGTATGATCTGCTCCAAATGCTTCTGCAGCTAAATCTTGTGCTTGTTTAATAATCCCTTTTGGTGAGTGTAGATCATCCAAAGGACCAATATTGATTAAATCAATTGAAAGTGCATTGTCCCCAATAAAATTACGGAAAGTAGGATCAATTCCTGCTCCTTTTTTATGTCCTGGGATATGAAACTGGACAGGATTTTTTTGGGCATGCCGAATGAGCCCGTCAAATAACGGTGTTTCGTATTGAGACAACTTTTTCTCACACCTCTTTACTAAATGATGTTGATGCAAAATTAATTTTAAAACACATGAAATTATAGCATTATTCATTCTTCTTGCATAGTGATTATGCGAAATGATTAAAGATGTTTTCTTGCCCCAATCTTTTATATTCTTTGAAAAAAACAGGATTCTAACACGTGAATCGAGAACATTTAAAGATAATCTGTTTGGGAGTGTGAAAATAATGAATTTTAAAACGAGAATTACAGACTTATTGAATATTAAATATCCCATCATACAGGGGGGGTTAGCGTATCTTGCCTATTCAGAACTAGCTGCGGCTGTGTCCAATGCAGGTGGGTTAGGACAAATTACAGCGATGTCTTTAGATACACCAGAACAGCTACGAGTTGAAATCAAAAAGGTTAGAGAATTAACAGATAAACCATTTGGTGTTAATTATGCGATTGGTCAGCACGGAAGACCATTTTCTCATATGCTTGAGGTAGCAATTGAAGAAGATGTACCAGTTATTTCGATGACAGGCGGGAACCCGGCGCCCATTTTTGAACAATTAAAGGGCACCAATATAAAAAAATTAGTTCTTGTTGCGGCAAAACGGCAAGCCCAGAAAGCAGAGGAATTAGGGGCTGATGCTGTCATGGTTGTTGGCCAAGAAGGGGAGGACATCTTGGACGTGACGATATAGGTACACTTGTCTTAATTCCACAGGTTGTTGATTCAGTTAGTATACCTGTTATTGCTTCTGGAGGGATAGGGGATGGAAGAGGACTCCTCGCGGCCCTTGCGCTCGGTGCAGAAGGAGTTGAAATGGGGACAAGATTTATTGCAACCAAGGAATGTGTACATGCCTCAGAGGTATATAAAGATGCTCTTGTCAATAGTAGTGAAAATGATACAGTCGTAATTAAACGCTCGATCGGTGCTCCTGCAAGGGCTTTAGCAAATAGCTGGACTGATAAAATAATAGAATTAGAAAAAAAATCCGTTGGTTATGAGGGATTAAAGGATTACATTAGCGGTAGCTCAAACATGAAATATATATATGAAGGAAAAATGGATGAGGGCTTTGGATGGGCTGGTCAGGTGACTGGACTTATAAAGGATGTTCCAACTGTTGAAGAACTGATCCAACGAATGGTCAGTGATGCTGAAAACATCACAAGAAAATGGATAAAATAAAACAAAGTCAATCAAGAAGACCTAAGGAGGTAAGAGGATGGAATATCAATATCCGATCGATCTGGATTGGTCAACAGAAGAAATTGTAGATGTGATTAAATTTTTTGAATGTGTAGAGAAGGGATATGAATCTGGTGTAAACCGCGAGGAGCTTTTAGAAGTTTATCGACGGTTTAAAGAAATTGTACCTGGGAAAGCGCAGGAAAAAAAGATCTTCGACGAGTTTGAAGAGACAAGCGGTTATTCTTCTTATTTAATTATGAAAAAAAGTAAAGAATCTAATGGCATGAAAACGATCAAAATGTAATAGGATGTATATAAGCCACAAGGATCTGAATCAACTTTTTTCAACAGTTTTAATCTTGTTGATGTGGGCTTTTTGCAGATCCTTGTGGAGAAATTAATGTGCTGCACTCAATTTGTATAATGGTGAGAGTGTTTCAAAGACAAACTGAATTTGCTTAAGTAAAGCCTCTGAGTTCATTTCCACTGCAATCGATCGGGGGATTTGATATCCGCACAGAATCTCCGCTTTTTTAACAGTGTTGAGGCGCTCAAGTAAAGTCTTTAGCTCAGCCTGTCCGAGCTGTTTGTGGCCAATTACTTCAGGTTTCATATGGTCTTTTGACCAAACAAAATCAGCTGGGATCGTACGATTGATTTGCTCAATATTGGTGATGAAGTTTTTACTGATTTCTTCTTTGTAGGGGCACTCGTAAATCACTGCAAACCAAATAAAGAGATGAGATTCCCAAAGTCCGATTTGGAAATGCGGTAGCATTTTATAGCCCCGGGCATTATTAGCAAAGGCAACCCATGTATCTTTTGGAGGGTTTTTTGTTCTCCTGGCATGTTTCGCGACATGTGCAAACATTTCTTGGCCTGTTAGGGCAGTCAAGCTTGGGGCGAAGTAGCTTCCTAACTCATCAAGTTTTGGCCTCACCGTGTGGATAAGTGCCTCCATTCGCTGCTCTAAACCTTCAATTTTGAAAAGATCAAAATCCTCATTAGTAAAACCTGAAAACGTCATGAACGAACCTCCTGCAGAATTTGTAAAACATTGTAGCATACCTATGAGCTAAGATGAAATTTGATGCTTGATGGAGGAAAATATTTTAGTTGATAGGTTTCAGCACAAATTTGTTGCATCTACTGAGAATACCTCATATGATAATATTAAAAATAATCAGAAAATTAAATCAAATCAAATTGAAGGGAGATTATGCTTTTGAAACAATTAGTAAATTCAAATCGAAAAAAGTCAATCGTTAACGAGAGAGCTGCTGTCCTAAGATTGGAATTAGATTATGAACTTGCAACCCTTTTTGAAGCAATGGGTGAGCAGAATGATGCAAAAAAGAAAGATTGTAAACAAAAGCTTGAAAGAATTAGAACAGAACTCATCAGACTTAAAGTACTATAATTGATGAAAGTTCTGTAAGACACCAAAGGAGTTTAGAAGAAAAAAATGGATGTCAAATTAAACTTAATAAAGGTTTCATAATAACGAACTCCAAACACAAAAATGGGGTTCGTTTATTATTTTTATATAAAAGTACAAGCAAACAGCAAGATTTTCGGAAGCGGTATTGTTTGAAAGGGATGGGAATGAAATAGTATAATCTAACCAACTAACAACAATTGGTAAATTTGCCCGATAGGGAGGAATCAAAATGGCGACATGGCAAGAAATCGATACATATGCGAAGAAATGGATAAAAGAAGCTGGTGAAAAAATACGAGCATCTTTTTCGGAAACGTTGAATGTTCAAACGAAATCAAATCCAAATGATCTTGTTACAAATATGGATAAAGAAACTGAGCAATTTTTTATTGAAAAAATAAAAACGACATTTCCCGCTCATTCGGTATTTGGGGAAGAAGGTTTAGGAGATCGGCCTGAAGAATTATCCGGCATTGTTTGGATTATTGATCCGATCGATGGCACGATGAATTTTGTCCACCAGCAACGGAATTTTGCCATTTCTATCGGGATTTACGAACAAGGAATAGGTCAAATCGGTTTAATTTATGATGTTGTCCATGATGAGCTTTATCATGCAATGAAAGGCAATGGAGCATATTTAAACGATCTTAAGCTAGCAGAATTAGAAAGTGTTGAGGTTAAGGAGGCAATTATCGGGATTAATGCATCATGGATCACGGAAAATAAGCGTATTGATTCTGAGTATTTGGCAAGACTTGTAAAGGATGCTCGTGGAACGCGATCTTTAGGATCTGCTGCCTTAGAGATTTCATATGTTGTTTCTGGCAGGGTTGATGCTTATATCTCATTAAGACTTTCACCATGGGATTTTGCTGGTGGTAAGGTTCTTTTAGAAGAAGTTGGTGGGATAGCGACAACCTTACGTGGAGAACCATTGAATCTAACGGGAGAGAATACAGTATTCGTGTCAAAGCCTGGACTTCACCAGGAAGTGTTAAAAAAGTATTTAGCGGACGGAAAATGGTAATAGAAACCAAAAAAATCCCTGAAACAGGGATTTTTTTGGTATACTGCCTTAATGCTGACTTAGTAATTTCTTTTTAAACGAAAAACCAAGACCAAACGCGCCAACTGTTGCAATTATGCATGCGATGATGCCGATGATGCTTCTTTCAGCTACAGCAATTCCAATACCGGCAATACATGCCGCTGCAATTATTGCAAATAATAAAAATAACCATTTAATTTGTTTCATTCGTCCTACCCCTTTGTTAAAAATAATTATAAAAACCCATCCAACCAATATATTTTTTATTGTACTATAAAATGATTATTAGTTTCTATTCATTTGTGTTATAATATTTTAGTTATTCATTACAAAGGGCGTTTAGGAAAATTATGAGGAGTGAATTTTTTGAAGTTAAGAGAAGATATTCGAAATATAGCCATTATTGCTCACGTTGACCATGGGAAAACAACCCTAGTTGATCAGCTTTTAAAACAAGCGGGGACTTTCCGTTCAAATGAGCATGTTGAAGAAAGAGCCATGGATTCTAATGACCTCGAGAGAGAACGTGGAATTACGATTTTAGCGAAAAATACTGCCATTCAATATAAAGACACAAAAATTAATATTCTTGATACACCAGGACACGCTGACTTCGGAGGAGAAGTTGAGCGGATTATGAAAATGGTGGATGGTGTATTACTCGTTGTTGATGCCTATGAGGGTTGTATGCCACAAACACGTTTTGTATTGAAAAAAGCGTTGGAACAAAATTTAACACCAATCGTTGTTGTAAACAAAATTGACCGTGACTTTGCTAGACCTGAAGAAGTCATTGATGAAGTATTAGATTTGTTTATTGAATTAGAAGCAAACGAGGAACAACTTGAGTTTCCGGTTATATATGCTTCAGCAATTAATGGAACAGCAAGTGTTGATCCAGATCCTGCTAAGCAAGATGAAAACATGCAGTCATTATATGATGCGATTGTTGAGCATATTCCTGCTCCAGTTAATAATAGTGACGAACCTTTACAATTCCAAGTCGCACTTTTAGATTATAATGATTATGTGGGAAGAATTGGAATCGGTCGTGTTTTCCGTGGAACGATTAATGTAGGTCAACAAGTTGCCCTTATGAAACTCGATGGGACTGTAAAACAATTCCGTGTTACGAAAATGTTTGGTTTCTTTGGATTAAAGCGTCAAGAGATTCAAGAAGCACAAGCAGGAGACTTAATTGCATTATCTGGAATGGAAGACATCAATGTTGGTGAAACGGTTTGTCCGACAGAACACCAAGAGGCACTCCCAGTTCTTCGTATTGATGAACCAACTTTACAAATGACGTTTGTTGTTAACAATAGCCCATTTGCAGGTAGAGAAGGGAAATTCATTACCTCAAGAAAAATTGAAGAAAGACTTCGTGCACAATTACAAACAGACGTGAGCCTTCGTGTTGAAAACACTGACTCTCCTGATGCTTGGATTGTTTCTGGACGTGGCGAGCTTCACCTTTCAATTTTAATTGAAAACATGCGTCGTGAAGGTTATGAGCTACAAGTATCAAAACCTGAAGTAATCGTTCGAGATATTGACGGTGTGCGTTGTGAGCCAATCGAGCGCGTTCAAATTGATGTTCCAGAAGAGCATACTGGTGCTGTAATGGAATCAATCGGAGCTCGTAAGGGTGAGATGCTTGATATGATTAATAATGGAACTGGTCAAGTACGTTTAATCTTTAATGTTCCTGCACGTGGATTAATTGGCTACACAACAGAGTTCTTAACGTTAACTCGTGGTTATGGCATCATTAACCATACGTTTGATAGCTATCAGCCAATGCAACCAGGTCAAGTTGGTGGAAGACGCCAAGGTGTACTCGTTTCAATGGAATCTGGAAAAGCATCAACTTACGGTATTATGCAAGTAGAAGACCGCGGTACAATCTTTGTTGAACCAGGTACTGAAATTTATGAAGGCATGATTGTCGGCGAGCATACTAGAGAAAACGATATTACAGTGAACATCGTTAAAGTAAAACATGCAACAAATATTCGCTCAGCAAACAAAGATCAAACATCAGTTATTAAAAAACCAAGAATTATGACACTCGAGGAATCATTAGAATATTTAAATGATGACGAGTATTGTGAAGTAACACCTGAATCAATTCGTTTACGTAAGAAGATTCTTGATAAGAATGAGCGTGAAAAAGCAGCGAAGAAAAAGAAAGTTGCTGAATTAAGCTAAGTTTAGTGGGGGAGTGACCGGAAATGAACGTGCAAGAGCATTTATCATTTTTTGCAGCTCTGTATCAACTTGATAAGAATCCTGAAGTAGGGACACCGTTATTGTATTTAACGATTGTTGCTTTATGTATTCTTGTTTACAAGCTAGGTTTCGCTAAACAACTATCAATTGGAAAGTCAATTTTGATTTACTTATTTTTGGCTTTAGGTTGTACAGTTCTAACATTTTTAGGTATCTTTTTACCAATAACAGAGGGATTAGTTGTTGCAGCGTTAATTTTAATTATCTACAAAGTCCGTCTGCACAATCAAAAAAAACAAGATGCACGTCTTGGCTAATTTGGGGGTACAAGCGTGAAATCTTTACAGGACGCTTTATATAATTGGTTATCAATAAAAGTAGTAAGTGACGTGAGACCACTTGATCAGTCTGCTGTTGAAACCACTGAGCTATTTGAAACCATTCTTATAGAAGAGCATAAGGTATCCAATATGATCGTCACAAAAGATGAGAGATGGTATACCATTCAGTACGAAAAGAATGGAGAGAAGTCATCAGCAAAGTTTCCAATTGACTTCATCGAGGGTATGCTTACCCAAATCTTGCAAGAGCCAGATAAATTTAAAATATTTCCGAGTGAATAAAAAAGAGGTGACTCTAGTGTGATTTTACACGAGTCGCCTCTTTTTCTCTTTACCAATTTTCCTCTTCATTCACGGGTTTGTACAATCGGAAATTACCTGATGCGTGACGCTTGTTTGTATTCTCGGAAATTCGATCCTCGCATGGTTTACACATATAGGTGTGAATTGGTCGGTTTCGAAGACGCTTTGCTAATGGTGAATGATCATCGATGGATTCTATTTTATCGCAAATAAAGCATTTTACTCTCATTGTGGCACCTCTATTCTGAAATCTTATCACTGATTGCGTATATTCTATTTACTTTATTATATTATACCATGAAGCAATGGTCGATAATGGTAACTGTTAATACGTTAAAGTTGATGAAAAAAGGTGATAGTAGTAATATGAGGTTAACTTAAGGAGGGAATGGAATGGTTAATCAAGTAGAAGCGAAATTAATTCAACCGTTATATGATCAATTACAAAGTGAACGGTTTGTAACATTGGCCACAATCGATTTTGAGACTGGGGTCCAAATGTAAGTGCAGTGTCTTGGATACTAGCTAGTGATGAAGACACGATCTTGTTTGCAGTCGATAATCGTTCTAGAATCATCCAAAACATCCAACAAAATAATCAGGTTGTCGTTAATTTAATAGCGAATGAATCAACCTATTCAATTAGTGGTCAAGCAAGTGTAATACAAGAAAAATTAGAAGAAGTGCCATTAAAATTGGCGCTCGTTCAAATTAACATTGCAGAAGTACGTGATGTAATGTTTTACGGTTCAAAAATCGTTGTTGAACCTCAATATGATAAGACCTATGATAAGGTTGCAGCAGCGAGATTGGACAAGCAAGTAATGGATGCGATGAGAAAAGCAGCTAGTAATGGATAAAAAAAAACGAAGCTGAGCTCTGTTTAACGGAGACAGCCTCGTTTTTTTTTATAATCCACATAACAAAAGGGGGATAGCGGTCTTAAATATAAATTGTTTCAATACTAGTATTTATGGATGTCGCAATAATTTCTAATCCTTATGATTAAGTGACTGATCATTCTGTTCTTTTTCTAGTTGTTTGGAATCCTGGTTTTCTAACCCTTTTTTGGGATTTTCCGTTCCGTTTCGTGCTTTTGGTTCTAGCATGTCTCCAGGCACCTCGGGCATTAATCGACCAGAAATATCAGATAGCTCATTCATTATCCCAGAAATGGGATTCCCTGCTCGGATATCATCAGCAATTTCCTTAAGACGTGCCGTTAAATCAGGGTCAGCGATGACAACAGCACGAGCACCGTGCGGATCATTTTTTAAACTTTCTGCAACTGAATATTTGATCGAACCAACTTGAGACCGGTCAATATTTTTGTCGACATCGATTCCAACAATTGCGTAATTACCGATTACGACTGCTGTAGCATCTCGTACATTCGGTACACCAGTGGCAAGATCAACTAAGTGTTTTGAGACTTGCTGCCCAGTTTCCCTGTCAACCTCTTGGATTGTACTATTTTTTACCTTGACCAAATTATTTTTTTCGTTATCTGCGGCATTGTTCTGAGTGTTACAACCAACTAGCACCATTATTAATGTAAAAGCTGTAAAAAGGTATTTCAATTTACAGTTCACCTCTCAATCATTTCAAGTAGCATTCACGAGTTTCATGAGCACCCTTTAAAAAATAATGCCTAGTACCCTTTACGATTATTGTGTAAAATTTCTTCTATCTTTATGCGGCGTATCATATATTTTATCAAAGTCCCATCTGACAAGCGGTTCGTTCAATGGTGAACGATTAGATCAAGAAAGAGCGGGAGGCGTCCGATTGAGTAAAATATACGTGTTAGATACAAATGTCTTATTACAGGATCCATACTCCATATTCTCGTTTGAGGATAATGAAGTTGTTATACCTGCAGTAGTACTTGAAGAAGTGGACTCGAAAAAAGATATATGGATGAAATCGGAAGGAACGCAAGGCAAGTATCACGTTTAATCGACAGCTTTAGAGAATCTGGTAAGCTGCACGAAAAAATTCCGCTTGAAAACGGGGGGAATTTAAGAATTGAATTAAATCATCGTTCATTCCATCAATTACAAGAAATATTTGTTGAAAAAACGAATGATAATCGAATTCTAGCCGTTGCGAAAAACTTGTACTTAGAGGAGCAGACGAAGGAAAATGGACGTCCTGTTATTCTCGTAAGTAAAGATGCGTTAGTGCGAGTCAAGGCGGACGCAATTGGTCTGTTAGCTGAGGATTTTTTAAGTGATCGGGTGGTGGATACTGATCATATTTATACAGGGTATATCGAAAAATACATCGATGTTGCGATTATCGGAAAATTTTATGAAAAGAATGAACTGCAACTATCAGAAATTTCAAATCATCCCTATTACCCCCATCAATTTTTAATATTAAAAGATGCCTTAGGGGGTTCTGCATCAGCAGTTGGTGTGGTGGATTCAACGGGAAAGAAGCTTAAAAAACTTGTTTTTGATCATGATCACATTTGGGGAATTCGTCCAAGGAATGTTCAGCAGACGATGGCGATTGAGCTGCTGTTACGGAAAGATATCCCTCTAGTTACCCTGATTGGGAAAGCAGGGACAGGCAAAACCTTATTGGCGCTTGCCTCCGGTTTGATGCAAACGGAAGATATGGGAGATTATAAAAAACTTTTAGTTGCAAGACCAATCGTTCCAGTTGGTAAGGATTTAGGGTTTTTACCAGGTGAGAAACAAGAAAAGCTACGACCATGGATGCAGCCGATCTATGATAATTTAGAGTATTTATTTAATGCGAAGAAACCTGGAGAACTAGATGCCATATTAGCAGGAATGGGTTCTATTGAGGTTGAGGCACTGACATATATACGTGGAAGAAGCATACCCGATCAATATATTATTATTGATGAGGCTCAAAATTTAACCAAGCATGAAGTAAAAACCATTTTAACAAGGGTTGGAGAAGGAAGTAAAATCGTATTAATGGGGGACCCAGAGCAAATCGATCACCCATATTTAGATGCTTACAATAATGGATTAACCTATGTGGTAGAGAAATTTAAAGATCAAAAAATTGCAGGGCATGTGAAGCTTGTAAAAGGGGAACGCTCAAGCTTAGCACAGTTGGCTGCTGACCTATTGTAGCAATGTGAGTAGGTAGATCTAGTAATAAGGGGTCAGACCCGACCGGGCAAGACCCCTCAGCGCCTAGTAAACAAGGTACTAAATGATTTTAAAAGCAATAACGTGCTTGAAGGGCTGCTCTTGGTTTGAACCATCACCATAATAAACGTGTACAGGCCCATCTTCTTTAAGTGGTTTCCCTTCCTTTGAAAAACCAAGTAGAAGTTCGTATGCTTCTTTTATTGGAAGCTCCACCTCTTTATCTGTCATTTCTATGATTAAAGCTGTAGCGTTTTCATCAACAACTGCATTTGTTAAAAAAGGCTTGAATGAAATAGCAAAGGTGCCGGTAAGCATTTCTTGCTTTTTAAATTTTGCTTCAGTAGAAACAGTGGGAGGCAGGATAGCCCCTTCAACAATTTCGCGATCCCATTGTTTAGAAATCGCCTTCTTATATTGTGTTAATTCATCTTCACGATCCTCTGGACTTGTTTGGAAGTATGTATTTAAATCAACTTTTCGATCATCAAATATCCAAACACTAGGGTCTAAAGTTATCGGGAATTTAACCTTCCCTTTAATTTGTACGATTTGTTCCATCTGATAAGATCCTCCTAGTTAAACAATTATTCTAAGTATAGCGAGAATTTTGGTGAATGTCATTTTATGACACTTCGTATGTCGCACAAACAAGAATGGGAATGAAAGATACTATTTTGACTTTAATAAGAGTTGCAATTTGTCAATTTTGAGGGTAAAATTTAAAGCAGTATAGGTAATCGCTCGGAAACGGGGGGATCGATGTTGGCGTCGGAAATGGTGATTGATCATCGAGAAAGAGCAAACGCCTTATTAAAGGCGGACGCTGATAAAATATTAAAGCTTATTAAGGTGCAAATGGACAACCTTACAATGCCTCAGTGTCCACTTTATGAAGAGGTATTAGATACACAAATGTTTGGTTTGTCACGTGAGATAGACTTTGCAGTTCCAGGTTGGGCTTGGTCGATGATAAAGATGGAAAAAATATTCTTGAGAAATTAGAAAGAGAGCTCTCGGCATTGCACGAAGCATCTCAAAAAAAATAGTTTCCAAAACCCGAACAAGGGCCACTTGTTTGGGTTTTTTTATAAAAATGAACCATTATAATTTTAGAATATTAAAAACAAAATAAAAATTTTGATGATAAAAATAATAAATAGTATAGGAACTATGCAATTCTTATGCTAAAATAATTCTATCTTTTCTTTCATCATATGCAGGATATTGAGTAGATTAATAGAATAACTAAAACAACCTAGAAGATGAGGAAGAGGTTGAATGTTAAAAAAAATAATTAAATCCTATGATTATTCATTAATCATTGTATTAGTTTTATTGTCGTTGTTTGGTTTGGTTATGATTTATAGTGCTAGCATGGTCTCCGCTGTTCAACGCTATGACGTGCCTAGCGACTTTTTCTACCAAAAACAAAAGCTTCACTTAATAGGAGCATTATTTGTTTTTATTTTTATGTCAATCTTCCCGTACAAAATTATGAAAAGCAATCAATTTCTTGGTATCGTTGTTATTGGTTCTCTATTTGGGCTCTCATTATTGTTTATTTTTGGCCACGTGGCTGGGAATGCACAAAGTTGGTTTCAAGTAGGGAGCAGAAGCATCCAGCCATCAGAATTTGTAAAGATTGGCGTTATTATTTATTTATCTGCAGTCTATGCAAAAAAGCAATCCTATATTAATGAATTCAATCACGGTGTTGTTCCACCAGTGGTTTATCTTGTAATTGTTTGTTTATTGGTTGCGATTCAGCCCGATTTTGGGACAGCCGCCATTATCTTTTCTATCGCGGCGATGATTATTATTTCATCAGGGATGAATATTAAGAATATCGCAAAGCTTATTATGATTGGTGCTGTGCCAGTCATACCAATCCTCCTATTCCTAAGGGGAGAAATCTTCTCGGAAACGAGATTGAGCCGTTTTGAAGCTTGGGCTGACCCTTTTGCCGTCGAGCAAGGTTCAGGATATCAGCTTGTGAACTCATTCTTAGCGCTCGGCTCTGGTGGGGTTAATGGACTTGGCTTAGGGCAAAGTGTTCAAAAGCTTGGCTATTTACCTGAATCTCATACGGATTTTATCATGGCCGTAATTGCCGAGGAATTAGGAATTTGGGGTGTAGGCTTTGTTATCCTATCGTTGGGGTTTATTGTATTAAAGGGGATTTATATTGCACTCAAGTGTAAGGACCCGTTTGGGACTTTGCTTGCAGTTGGGATATCAAGTATGATTGGTATCCAGTCTTTTACCAACCTCGCTGGAATATCTGGATTAATTCCTTTAACTGGTGTTCCGCTACCCTTTGTTAGCTACGGTGGTTCCTCAATTTTACAGCTTTCATTTGCGATGGGGATTTTAGTCAATGTATCAATGTTCGTTAATTACGAACAAAAATATAAACATAAGGAAAGTGAAAATCAAGCAGTTCCTTCTAAAAAGAGACTTGCTGAAACCATTAATTTTCCTTCATAAGCGCGAGGGTCAGCCCCCTTGCGCTTTTGTAAAATTCAGACAAGATGGAGTGATTTATATGAAGCGTATCAGCAAGGTATTGGTTGCCAATCGTGGCGAGATTGCAATCAGGGTTTTTCGGGCATGTAATGAGCTAAATATTCGGACTGTTGCGATTTATTCTAAAGAAGATTCCGGCACTTACCATCGTTATAAAGCCGACGAAGCTTACCTAGTTGGTGAAGGTAAGAAGCCAATTGATGCATATCTGGATATTGAAGGAATTATCGAGATTGCAAAGCATAGTCATGTAGATGCAATCCATCCTGGTTATGGTTTCCTATCAGAAAATATTGAATTTGCTCGTCGTTGTCAGGAAGAGGGAATTATTTTTATCGGTCCTGAATTGCAACATTTAGATATGTTTGGTGATAAAGTCAAAGCTCGTACACAGGCTGAGCTTGCTAATATACCAATCATTCCAGGAAGTGATGGTCCTGTACAAGATGTATCTGAAGTAGCTGCATTTGGAGAAAAGTATGGGTATCCAATTATTATTAAAGCTGCGTTAGGTGGCGGTGGCCGCGGAATGCGGATTGTTAATCATAAGGATGAAGTTCAAGAGGCCTTTTCACGTGCAAAATCAGAAGCAAAAGCTGCATTTGGTAATGATGAGGTATATGTTGAAAAATTAATTATCAATCCTAAGCATATTGAAGTTCAAATTCTCGGAGATCATCATGGAAATATTGTTCACCTCTATGAACGTGATTGTTCTGTCCAAAGACGTCACCAAAAAGTGGTTGAAGTGGCTCCATGTGTGTCAATTTCTAATGATTTGCGTGAAAGAATTTGCGATGCTGCTGTTCAGCTTATGAAAAAAGTTGATTATGTAAATGCAGGTACGGTTGAGTTTCTTGTATTCCGGAGAAGAGTTTTACTTTATCGAAGTAAATCCTCGCGTTCAGGTTGAACATACTATAACAGAAATGGTTACCGGTATTGATATTGTTCAATCACAAATTTTAATTGCAGAAGGACATGAACTTTACGGTGAAGAAGTGGGTATTCCACACCAAAAGGATATCTATGTGCACGGGTTTGCGATTCAATCACGTGTAACAACCGAAGATCCATTAAATAATTTCATGCCAGATACAGGAAAGATTATGGCATATCGTTCTGGCGGTGGATTTGGTGTCCGTTTAGATGCAGGAAATGCTTTTACGGGGGCTGTGATCACACCTTATTATGATTCACTTCTTGTGAAGTTAACTACACATGCTATGACTTTTGAGCATGCAGCAGCTAAAATGGTACGTAATCTGCGGGAGTTCCGAATTCGTGGTATTAAAACGAATATTCCGTTCCTAGAGAATGTTGTAAGACATCCAAATTTTATTATCGGTGAGTATGATACATCGTTTATAGATAGCACACCAGAGTTGTTCCAATTTACAGAAAGCAAGGACCGCGGTACGAAGATGTTATCGTACGTTGCGAATGTAACAGTTAATGGCTTCCCTGGAATTGAAAAGAAAAAACAACCTGTTTTTGAAAAGCCAAGAATTCCGAAATTAAACTATAACTTTGAATACGCAAACGGAACAAAACAAATTCTAGATCAGCAAGGTCCAGAAGGTGTAGTCAATTGGATAAAACAGCAAAATCAAGTGTTATTAACTGATACAACCTTCCGCGATGCGCATCAGTCGTTACTAGCTACACGTGTAAGATCAACTGATATTAAACATATTGCTGAACCGACAGCCAAATTATTACCTGATATGTTCTCGTTTGAAATGTGGGGCGGTGCAACGTTCGATGTTGCCTATCGTTTCTTGAATGAAGATCCATGGGTAAGACTTCAAGAGCTAAGAAAACAAATTCCGAATGTCTTATTCCAAATGCTTCTTCGTGCATCAAATGCTGTGGGCTATAAAAACTATCCTGATAATGTCATCCGTGAATTTGTTGCTAAATCTGCAGAAACAGGCATTGATGTGTTTAGAATTTTTGATAGCTTAAACTGGGTCAAAGGTATGGAGGTTGCGATCGATGCAGTTCGCCAAAATGGAAAAATTGCTGAAGCGGCAATTTGTTATACTGGGGACATTGACGATCCGACCCGCACAAAATATAATCTCCAATACTACAAAGATTTAGCGAAGGAGTTAGAACAGCAGGGTGCACATATCCTTGGAATTAAAGATATGGCTGGTTTGTTAAAGCCACAAGCAGCATATCGATTAATCTCTGAGCTTAAAGAGTCGATTAATATTCCAATTCACCTTCATACTCATGATACAAGTGGGAATGGGATCTTCACCTATGCTCGCGCAATTGATGCTGGTGTTGATATTGTTGATGTTGCACTTAGTACAATGGCTGGATTAACATCACAACCTAGTGCAAACTCACTTTATTACGCACTAGAAGGCACAGAACGCAGACCAGATGTGAACATTGAAGCATTGGAACAGCTTTCTCATTATTGGGAGGATGTTCGTAAATATTACCATGACTTCGAATCCGGCATGATGGCTCCGCATACGGAAGTTTATCAGCATGAAATGCCAGGAGGACAATATAGTAATCTTCAGCAGCAAGCGAAGGCAGTTGGTTTAGGAAATAAATGGGACGATGTTAAAAGCATGTATGCCCGCGTAAATGAATTATTTGGAGATGTTGTAAAAGTAACCCCATCTTCAAAAATTGTCGGTGATATGGCGTTATTTATGGTTCAAAATGAACTCAATGAAGAAGATGTGTTAACAAAAGGGAGCGTCCTTGACTTCCCGGATTCAGTTGTTGAGTTTTTTGAGGGCTATTTAGGTCAGCCTTATGGAGGTTTCCCAGAGGAGCTGCAACGTGTTATTTTAAAGGATAAAAAACCAATTACCGTGCGTCCAGGTGAGCTCCTTGAGCCAGTTGATTTTGATGAACTTAAGAAAAAGCTTGCAGCAGAAATTGGACGAACTCCAACTGAATTCGATGTCCTTGCCTATGCCCTTTATCCAAAGGTGTTCGTAGACTATACGAAAAAGGTTGATATGTTTGGCGATATTTCTGTACTCGATACACCAACGTTTTTCTATGGTCTTCGCTTAGGAGAGGAAATTGAAGTAGAGATTGAAAAAGGGAAAACGCTCATTGTCAAACTCATTTCCGTTGGTCAACCACAAGTGGATGGAACAAGAATTGTATACTTTGAATTGAATGGTCAACCACGTGAAATTGTTGTTAAGGATGAAAGTATAAAGGCAACCGTTACTGCGAAAATTAAAGCAGATCCGGGGAATGAGGACCATATTGCGGCTACTATGCCTGGTACAGTCATAAAGCTCCTGGTTGAAAAGGGTGAGAAGGTAACTCGAGGCGATCATCTAATCATTACTGAAGCAATGAAAATGGAAACAACCGTTCAGGCACCATACACAGGTATCGTCAAAGATATCTATGTGAAAAATGGAGAAGCCATACAAACCGGTGATTTATTAATCGAGTTAATTAAATAATAAAAAATTATAAAAGGTCTGATCACAAGCAAGATTTGCTGTGGTCGGACCTTTTCTTTTAAACATAAATAAACGCCCAGCGACTGCATTGTCGTTGGGCGCAAACGAATCATTAAACGATGGTAGTTGTTTTTTGCTGATTATCGTGTTTTTGATACTTAATTGCATTTTTTTTGCTTCGAGATGCTAACAGTAGGAAATAGCATAAAACACCAAATAAACAAGAGATAAAGAATGCATGAGCAAGAGCAATATAGAGATTTAATTTCGATACAACAATTAATGCACCTGCTACTACTTGTAAGCACACGATAATAAAGGCAATAATCCAACCCCAATAAATGACTTTTTGATGCTTATAATTTCGAATCGCCATTATCGTAATACAGCCAATCCAAATAAAAATAAGTCCAGCCAAAAAGCGATGCCCCATCTGTACCCATTCGTTGAAATTCGTAGGTAGTATCGATGATGCATTATTATTACAAAGAGGCCAATCAGAACATACTAGACTCGCTTTCATATGTCGTACCAGAGCGCCGGTATAAACGACAATATAACTGTATATCGTGACACCGATAATATGTTTTTTCATTCGTTTATCAATAATCAATTTCTCTGCCTCAAACCGTTTATCAATTTCGAAAATAAGTAAGGTTAATAATAGCACGGCTGCAAAAGAAATTAGTGAAATTCCAAAATGCAAAGCCAAAACAAAGCTATTCTGTCCCCAAAGAACTGCTGCAGCACCGATTAATCCTTGGAGAAGGAGAAAGAAAAATGATAGGAATGAAAGGAATTTAGTTTCTCGTATATGACCTATTGTTCGCCATGTCCAAACTGAAAGAATAAGCACTAAAATGCCAACAGTTCCTGAAACTAACCGATGTGCAAGTTCAATGACTAATTCGGGTGTAATTTCTGTTGGAACAAATTCACCGTTGCATAAAGGCCAAGATCTTCCACACCCCATACCTGATCTTGTTTTTGTAACAAGTGCTCCTCCTAATAGTACTAATAACATTCCAAGTGTTGTTAAAACGGCCAACCACTTTAATGACCTTCGCAAAAATATCACATCCCAGAAAAAATTAAAAAAATTGTCACAAACTCATATTGACATGTATAATGAAAAAGACAAAATTCGTGAAATTATACAAAAAAATTAAATGAATGCATAATAGATAGTACACAATTAAGTTAATTTTTACAACTATTAGAATTTTTATTTGATTAGATTTATCATAACTTATCGTCTTTAAGATTTATATTATAATATTATTAAAAACACAATTGTTGGAATAAGTAGAGATGGAAATAATTCACTTTCAAGACCCTATATATTTTCTAAGTTTGTTAACTTTTACTAAAAAAAATATAAAATGTTCAAAAAAACTTCACAAAAATTGTCCAAAGTGTGATTTAATATACAGTGAGAAATGAAATGGTTTTGATATAGGTGAATAATTAATAATCTTTATAAGTTATAAATAGTGTTTATCTAGATCGGACTTTTTAAGAGAATAAACACAAGTGTACAGAACACTACAGATAGAAATGGCATAGCCGTAAAATGGGAAAAGGAGGAAGGAATATGTCGAATCCTAAAGGGTTTGGTCAAGTAACAATCGATTCAAGCCATACTGAAATTCCACAGACATCGGTGCTTAAAGATTTCTTTGCTTTAATAAAAATTGGAATCGTAAATTCTAATTTAATTACTACATTTACAGGGATTTGGCTTGCGCTCCATTTTTCAAATCAACATTTTCTCGATCACTTAGACATTATTCTATTTACATTACTAGGTTCATCTCTAATTATTGCTGGTTCCTGTAGTATCAATAATTACTATGATCGGGATATTGACCATTTGATGCAAAGAACTAAAAACAGACCAACAGTAACTGGGAAAGTTAATCCACATTTGGTCATCGTGTTAGGATTAGCCTTAATTATTGTGGGCTTGTTGTTTTTATTATTAACTACAGTTTCTGCCGCAGTAATTGGTTTAGTAGGTGTCGTTAGCTATGTTGGTTTATATACAATGTGGTCTAAACGATTGTATGTTTCAAATACAATTGTCGGTAGTATTTCGGGAGCCGTTCCACCTCTAATCGGTTGGGCAGCTGTTGATGCAAATCTAGATATCGTAGCATGGCTACTGTTTTTCATTATGTTCGCATGGCAGCCACCGCATTTCTACGCTTTGGCAATGAGGAGAGCAGAAGAATATCGTGCTGCTGGTATACCAATGCTACCAGGTGGTTAAAGGATTTAAAACTACTAAAAAACATATCATTCTATGGATTGTGGCCTTACTTCCACTCCCATTCTTCTTACAATCACTAGGACTGCCGTTTCTTGTCTTAGCAACATTACTTAATGTAGGTTGGTTAGTATTAGGATTAGTAGGAAATAGAGCGAATGATGATATTAAATGGGCAAAATTAATGTTTATATACTCTTTACAATATTTAACCATTTTATTTGTTGCAATGGTTATCGTAACTCTTATTTGATGTTATTAGGAAATTCTTTCTTTATTAAGGGGAAATAAAGAAAGAATTTAATCATATTTTTTCCTAGAAATTTTTATTTATTTTACGAAAGAGGGGTTTGGTAAAGCAATGAAAAGACTTGCGAAATGGCATCTAATTTCATTATTTTCCGTATTAGTGCTCGTGCTTTCCGGCTGTGGAGAACCATTCTTATCTGCTTTAAAGCCGGCAGGTGAAGTTGCGAATACGCAATATGACCTAATGAAGCTAAGTACTGGAATCATGGTAGGGGTTATTGTTGTAGTTACATTAATCTTCATTATTGTTATGGTAAGATTCCGTCGAAAAGATGACAGTATTCCTAAACAAGTAGAAGGTAGTCACACATTAGAAATTCTATGGACCGTTATCCCTATTGTCCTGTTGCTAATATTAGCAGTACCGACTGTTGCAGCAACATTTAAATTTGCGAATGTATCGCAAATGGACAAAAAGAACGATGGATCAGAAGGTAAGCTTGTTGTAAATGTACGAGCAAGCTTATATTGGTGGGAGTTTGAATATCCTGATTTAGGTGTTGTAACTTCACAGGAATTAGTCGTACCAACTGATGAAAAGGTATATTTCAACCTAAAAGCATCCGATGTTAAGCACTCATTCTGGATTCCGCCAGCTGGTGGAAAAATGGATACAAACGTTGATAATGTTAACAAATTTTGGTTAGAGTTTGATGCAAAAAAAGCTGATGAGGCTGGTAATTTATTTTATGGAAAATGCGCTGAACTATGCGGTCCATCCCATGGTTTAATGGACTTTAAAGTGAAAGCCGTTTCACGTGCTGAATTTGATCAATGGATTAAGGATATGAAAGCAGTTAAACAACCTGAAAAGGCTGATTCTGCACTAGCACAAGAAGGTCAAGACATCTTTAATAAGAGCTGTGTTGGCTGTCACGCCGTTACACCATCTAATCAAACACCTGAAGCAGCACGATTAGCTCCGAACTTAACAAATTTCGGTGAAAGATCACGTATTGCTGGTGTATTAGAACATGATAAAGAAAATCTTAAAAATTGGTTAAAAGATCCAGAAAGCTATAAGCCTGCGAATAAAATGACTGGCACATATGGTAACTTAACAGACCAGCAAAGAGAGGCTCTTGCTGCATACTTATTGGGCTTAAAGGTTCAGGATTAATCGGGGATAATTGTTAAAAAGGGAGGTAAAACAGTGAGTACCTACGCTCAAAAAAAGGGGTTTGGAGCAACAGTATGGGAGTATTTAACAACTGTTGACCATAAAAAAATAGCGATCTTATACTTAATCGCTGGGGGACTGTTTTTTGTTATCGGTGGTCTGGAAGCTATGTTTATTCGTATTCAGCTTGCAGTACCGAATAATGATTTTGTTAGTGCAGGGTTATTTAATCAATTGCTAACCATGCACGGAACCACAATGATTTTCTTGGCTGCTATGCCATTAGTTTTTTCCTTTATGAACGCTGTTATGCCATTACAAATTGGGGCACGTGATGTAGCGTTTCCATTTTTGAATGCATTAGGTTTTTGGTTATTTCTTTTCGGGGGACTTTTCTTAAACCTTTCATGGTTCTTAGGTGGTGCTCCTGATGCTGGGTGGACTTCGTATGCGTCTCTCTCATTAGCATCAGCAGGACATGGTATTGATTTTTATGCATTAGGTCTACAAATTGCAGGTGCTGGTACGATTATCGGGGGGATAAACTTCCTTGTTACGATCATTACTATGAGAGCACCTGGTATGACTTATATGCGCATGCCGCTATTCACTTGGACAACATTTGTAACATCCGCATTAATCTTATTTGCAATGCCACCACTTACAATTGGTTTATTCTTAATGATCTTTGACCGATTATTCGGTGCAAACTTCTTTGATGTAGCAAATGGTGGTAACACGATTATTTGGGAACATTTCTTCTGGATATTCGGACATCCTGAAGTTTACATTTTAGTATTACCTGCATTTGGAATTTTCTCTGAAATTATTCCAATCTTCTCAAGAAAAAGATTATTCGGTTATTCATCGATGGTCTTTGCAACGGTATTAATCGGTTTCTTAGGATTCATGGTTTGGGCTCACCACATGTTCACTACTGGTATGGGTCCAGTTGCTAATGCAATCTTTGCTGTAGCAACAATGGCTATTGCTGTTCCAACTGGTATTAAAATCTTTAACTGGTTGTTTACGATGTGGGGAGGAAGCATTCGTTTTACTGCAGCAATGCATTATGCAGTTGCCTTCATTCCATCATTCGTAGCTGGTGGTGTAACAGGTGTAATGCTTTCATCTGCTGCACAGGATTATCAGTTCCATGATACTTATTTCGTAGTCGCTCACTTCCACTACGTTATCGTTGGTGGGGTTGTATTTGCACTCCTAGGTGGAGCACATCTTTACTGGCCAAAAATGTTCGGTACAATTTTGAATGAAACTTTAGGTAAAATTACCTTCTGGCTGTTCTTAATTGGTTTCCATTTAACATTCTTTATCCAACATTTCTTAGGATTAATGGGTATGCCACGTCGTATCTTCACTTTCCTTCCTGGTCAAGGTTTGGAAACTGGAAACTTTGTTAGTACAATTGGGGCATTATTCATGGCTGTTGCTGTTACTTTATTATTAGTGAATGTTGTCATGACAACAGTAAAAAATAAAAGAGTTGGCAACGATCCATGGGGAGACGGTCGTACGCTTGAGTGGGCTATTCCTTCTCCACCACCATATTACAATTTCAAGCAACTTCCTCTAGTACGTGGATTGGATGCTTATTGGATTGAAAAAATGAACGGTAAAACAGAAATGACACCTGCTGAACCACTTGGTGACATTCATATGCCAAATAACTCGTTCATTCCATTCATGATTGCATTTGGATTGTTTGTAGTTGGATTTGGTGCAATGTACCGTACAGATTATAGCTGGGGTCTACCAGTTCTAATTACTGGATTTGTGATTACTTTAGGTTCTATGTTCATCCGTTCAATTAAAGATGACCATGGCTATCATATTCATAAAGAAGAATTAGAAAACGAAGATAAGGGGGTCAAGGCATAATGGCTGCTCATGAAACGAAAATGACATTGGAAAATTGGCCTGCTTCCCCTGAAAAAGCTACCCTTGAAGGCAAGAATAAATTCTTAGGATTTTGGTTCTTCCTTGGTGGAGAAACTGTATTGTTTGCATCGCTATTTGCGACTTATCTTGCATTAAAAGATAAGGTACCAAGTGCAGATCATGCTTTAGCAAAGGATCTATTTGAAATACCTCTTACATTTGCGGCAACGATGCTTCTGTTATTGAGCTCATTAACTAGTGTGTACGCAATGTACCATATGAAAAACTTTGATTTCAAAAAAATGCAAGCATGGCTTGGGGTTACAGTTCTATTAGGTGCAGGTTTCTTAGGACTGGAAGTATATGAATTCAACCATTATGTTCATGAATTTCATCATACATTTACGAGTAGTGCTTTTGGATCCGCATTCTATACTTTAGTAGGATTCCATGGCGGTCACGTTGCATTTGGTCTATTGTGGATTACGACATTAATTATTCGTAACTCCAAAAGAGGACTTAATCTTTACAATGCTCCAAAATACTATTTAGCGAGTCTTTATTGGCATTTCATTGACGTCGTTTGGATCTTTATCTTTACAGTAGTATATTTAATGGGAATGGTGGGATAAACTGATGGCAAATCAACAAACAAGTTCAGCGAACCCTAGAGTCGACATTGAATATCGTCGCAAAAAAAATGCAGAAGAAATGAGATACCAAGTCGTATCATTTTCATTAATGATTTTCTTAACTCTTTTATCATTTGGAGCTGTTATGTATGATGGGTTCTCAAAATGGTTCACTGTACCATTTATCATCTTATTGGCTGTTGTTCAATTGATATTTCAATTATATTACTTCATGCACATGAGTCATAAAGGCCATGAAGCACCATCGTTATTCCTATACTCTGGTGCCCTAGTAGGTGCCGTAACAGTTTTAGCCTTTACTACTATTATTTGGTGGTAAAACCAATAGAAGGAAATCGGGTTTTTACCGATTTCCTTTTTGAAATGATGAATAAAATTTGATTGGTGAAAAAATTGATTCGCATTTCCCGCAAGCTGGAGATCGAATAAGAGGTGAAAGTAGATGGGTGTTCTAGAAGTATTTGGTTTTCGTGCCTTATGGAGTCCATTTTTTCTAGCAGCATTAATAGCAATTTTAGTCGGATACTTTTTAATAACAATAAAGTTTCGTGAAAAATTTTTAACGAGTGAGCCTCTAACAAGAAAAGAAGCCACCTTGTTTACAACCGGTATCGCTCTTTTGTATTTAATCAAGGGATCACCGCTTGATTTAATGGGGCATTTAATGTTTTATGCTCACATGATTCAAATGGCAATGCTTTATTTAGTTATTGCACCAATATTGATTGTCGGTATACCTAAATGGATATGGAGAAATGTACTCAATCAAAAATTAGTGAAACCGGTGTTTCAATTTTTTACAAGACCGTTAATTGCATTGGTGTTGTTTAATGGAATGTTTTCATTCTACCATGTTCCGCTTATATTTGATGTTATTAAGACCGATATGTGGCTGCATGCATCCTATACCTCACTTTTATTTGTGATTTCCATCTTTATGTGGTGGCCTTTAGTCAATGATTTAGAAGAGTATCAAACATTAAGTGGAATTAAAAAAATCGGTTATATTTTTGCAGACGGAATTTTAATCACCCCTGCTTGTGCATTAATTATTTTTGCAGATAGTCCTATGTATGCAACTTTTTCTGATCCAACTGCATGGATGCAAGCATTAGAGCTATGTGTACCACAAACAACGCTAGCATCACTTAATTTGAGCGGGCCTGAGATGTTCAATTCTTTATCGTTAATTGATGATCAGCAGCTCGGCGGTGTTCTCATGAAAATCATTCAAGAGATTGTATATGGAGTTGTATTAGCTCAAGTATTCTTTAAATGGTATCGCAAGGACGCAGCAGAAGGAAAGAAGCAAGAAGAGAACCCTTCATTGTATCCCAACTTAGCTGAATATTAAACTAGAAAAGCGTAAAGCGCCAGATTATCGGCTTGTGACCTCGAGCCGATGGCGCCTGGAGCAAGACATCTATCTAAATTTTATGCATTCTTTACTTTGGAAAAAAGGCGCTCTACAGAACGCCTTTTCTTTTTGTTGGTTATAAAAATATTAAAGGAAGAAAAATGCAGAAAATAATGGATATTCGTTGAAATATAGCGAATATTACCATAAAATTGTTTGAAGATAGTTAATTCAGTAAAGAGGTGTTAGTTATGAATTCAGTCCCAATATTACCAACAATTAGTACTACGTTTATTGTACTTAGTGCAATTACTGTGGCAATCGGATGGGTCCAGATTAAACAGCGAAAGATTGAAACGCATAAAAAAACAATGAATCTAGCTGCCATTTTTGCCATCATATTCTTTTTGATTTATGCAAGCAGAACAGTGTTTATCGGAAACACTGCATTTGGTGGTCCAGATGATATTAAAATCTATTACACTATATTTTTAATTTTCCATATTACGTTAGCCACAGTGGGTGCTGTTTTCGGAATTATTTCGCTTATAAGTGGATATAAAAATAATCTTAGATTACATAAAAAACTTGGACCAGTGACAAGTATTATTTGGTTTTTTACAGGGATAACTGGAGTTGCAGTTTATTTATTACTTTACGTCTTTTATCACGGTGGGGATACAACTTCTGTCATAAAAGCAATATTAGGATTTTAATCATAAGAAAAGAGCGGGATTTTTCCCGCTCTTTTCTTAAATTTTGAAATTGATTTGGATAATCCCGGCTTCTTTTGCTGAGTAAAAAATAATCAATAAAAGTGGACCAATGATAATGCCGATAATACCAAATAAATTAAAACCTAGATACATTACAACTAGTGTTGCAAAAGGAGACAGTCCGAATTTTGTTCCTAGCAGTTTAGGTTTTATGAACCTTTTAACAGCAAGTAGCACCACTGCTAATAGAAGTAGGATGAAGGCAATGAATATTTCTCCAGTAAGTAACTTGATTAAAGCCCAGGGTAAAATAACAATTAATGATCCGAATATAGGAATAAATTCGGTAATCCAAAACATTAATGCCATAAAGATAGCAATTTCCGGGGCAATAAAAAGTAGAACTAATATGGAGATAATAAAAGTTATTATACTAATAAAAAATTCAGCTTTAATAAAACTAAAAATAATAAACGTTAGTCTCGAAGTCATTAGGTTAACTTTTTTTGCGGTTGCTTCGGTTAAATGATTATAGAGATTTTGAGCTAATTTTGGTAAATCAATTAAAAATAAAAATAAAGAAACTAAATAAATAATAAAGCTTACTAAGTAATTTGGAATATTGGTCAGAACCGCTTTTACATTAGAAATGTTTACATAAGAGAGGATGCTTTCTCTCGTATGATACAAAAATTGTTGTACCTGCGTGATAAATTGGTTTACAACTACTCTAGGTAAATCCTTAGCTGCATTGACTAATGCATCCTTAACTTTAAACCAAACGATCGATATTTCATTAAAATAGATTGGTGATTTTTCTATTAGTTGGATCACCTCGGAGATAACTTTTGTTGTTATAAAATAACCAAAAAGTGCAATGAAACAGATAAATATAATAAACACGATAATAACGGAAAGCTGTCGTTTTGTTTTTAATGTTTGCTGAACTAATTTAACAAAGGGTTCTAGCATTACAGCTGTCATAAAGGCCAATATTAATGGAAGGGACACGGGTAAGACGATGTAGGCGATTCCTGCACCTATCAGAATGCCTAATCCAATCAATATTTTCCGTTTCGTAATATATTTAATCAATATACTCCCCCTTTCACAAGACGTGGTTAGATTGAAAAATGAATAATCTGATTAAAGTATAATATGGAAAGCACAAATTACCAACTTAAATGAAAAGTTTAAATAGTTCGGTAATTACGGCGATGAAATAAAAAAAGGCTCCTGCATGGTTTTTAATGCAAGTGCCTTTCCTTGTTTATTATTGAGTAATTGCTGTAATTTGATTTTTAATGTCTGCTAAAATCTTTTCACATTGTGATACTAGTGAACTTGGGAATTCTTCGCCAGCACCATATTCAACGCCATGTGGGAAATAATATTTTCCTAATAATGGAGTAATTAATTTGATTTCAGCTTTGTGAGCGCCTACATCACCTTCAGCGAATCCTTGTACGCGAAGATAAAAAACTCCTTCTCTTAATTCGAACTTTCTGTCGTATGTAACACGATCATAATCCCAAGTGGCTTCACGAATTAATCCGTAACCTGCCATTAGCTCATCTAAACGGCTTAACTCCACCTTTGCATTTTCAAGACCAGTATTTTCAAATTTCATTTCTGTCCCTCCCCGAACTATACAAGAGCAATTGTTAGGCTTGGTTCCTTTCAACCCCTACAACTTTTCTCAATTCTTATAATAGTAAAAAAATGATGAACTTGCAATTCGAAATAAGTGTATTTTACTTTATTTTCTGATTTTATTTCTCTTTGTTGGAAAAACTATATCGTAAAGATCGCTTAGGAGGAAGGAACATGAAATTTGTAAAGATAACAATGTCCTCTTTTATTTTGGTCGTACTCTCCTTATTTTTTACTGAGAGCCTTAATGCAATCTCTAAATATAAGATTAAACAGGGGGATACGTTATGGAAAATATCAATGAAACACCACATTCCGTTAAATGAATTACTTTTGATTAATCACCAATTAGAAAATCCAGAACTCATATACCCAGGACAGTTTATTTTTATTCCTGATCAGAAAAATAAGCACTCTTTATCAATGGAACAAGAAAAACTGTTGACATACATAAACGATGAACGCAGAAAAAAAGGTTTGCGGCCATTTATTTTCGATCCAATTCTTTCTGAAATTGCTGAAAAAAAATCACTGGACATGTTAGAGCATCAATATGTTGCGCATACATCTCCGACTTATGGGAATCCTACACATATGTTAGAAACGTTTAGAATTCCTTATAAACAGGCATTTGAGAATATTGGGGCCGGTCCAAATTCTAGTAAAGATATGTTTCAAACCTGGATGAATTCACAAGTAAATCGAAGGCATATTCTTGAAAAAAATGCGATCCGTGTTGGGGTGGGGTATGCCAAAGGTGGATTACATGGGAATTACTGGACTTTAATCATAATTGAAAACTAATAGGGGTGAATAAAAATGGGAAAAATCAGTGAAATCATGACAAAAAACGTAGAAACCTGTTCATTATTAGATAATGTTTTTGAGGTGTCAGTAAAAATGAAGGAATGGAATGTAGGGGCCATTCCCATTGTTGATAATGAAAAACTAGTTGGTATGATTACCGATCGTGATATCGTCATTCGTGGTGTGGCTGAGAAGCATCCAGGCTCATCAAAAGTTGAAGACATAATGAGTAAAGAGATGGTTACAATCTCACCAGAATCTAATACGCAAGAGGCAGCGAAAATAATGGCTAAACATCAAATTCGCCGACTTCCTGTTGTTGAAAATGATAGGTTAGTCGGAATTGTATCTCTAGGAGATTTTGCTACCCACGAATTAACAGATGATCAGGCAAAAGTAGCGTTAACTGAAATCTCAGAGCCAGGGCAAAGTGAAATCCATCATTAAATAAGGGCTGTTTATATCCAGCAGCGAATATACAAAGGAAGGCTCGCATCATTTGTGAGCCTTCCTTTGTTATTTTGATATAATATATTTATCGTTATATTAACAGTTACTTTATTATTTTCTTTTCCTATAAGTATGTTAATATTGATGCTATAATTATTCTAAATATTCTTCATATGATATAAAGGATTGTCTCGAAGGAGGGGCTAAACCTGGCAGCTTTAATTAGAATATTAATTTTAGTAGTGATTGTTTTATTGTTTGGTTATTATTTCACAGAGATAGATGATAACCAATCTGATGTACTATATATGGAAGAAACCGCTTCTAAAGATTCAAACGGTGAAAGTGGACAAGTTGCTCCTGAAGAAGGAATTGCTGATTTATCCCGACCAGAGATCGGCCTTTCCACTTTAATTGGGAAACAAGTGGATTCACTTAAAAGTACCTTTGGAGAACCGAATCGAATTGATCCATCTGCATATGGATATGAATGGTGGATTTACAATAACGATGGAAAGAAATACATGCAGGTTGGAGTTGATCAAGGAAAAATTGTAACGCTGTATGCGATTGGAGATAAAGTTGACATTACCCCATTCAAGATTGGAGAAACAATTGAAAAACTCTTTTCTTCCGTCTTAATAGGAACCGATATTAATTTTGTATATGAAGGTACAAACTATCACTTTGAAATGTCGGAAGAGGATATGAATTCAAGGCCATTAGTAAAAATGGGAGATATTTATGCGCAACTTAATATAGATAAATATACGGGAAAACTATCAAGTGTGCGTTTTATTGATATAAGAACACTTATTATTCAGAGACCATATGAGCTTGCCTATCGTGGTGAATTGCCAGAAAGTGAACCGATTTTAGATGAAGCATGGGAAAGTATTGAAGAAGGAAGTAAATTGCAAATTTTTGATATTACCAATATAATGCGCAAACGCTATGGTATCAGTGAGCTTGATTGGGATGAGGAAGTCGCAAGAGTTGCATATTTACATAGCAAGGATATGTTTGAGACAAACACGATTTCGCACACATCCGAACAATTTGGTGATTTGTCCGACCGACTTAAAACAGCAAATGTTTTATACCAGCTGGCGGGAGAAAATATTGCGGCGAATTATATAGATGCACCAGCTGTGATGGAAGGGTGGCTAAATAGCAAACCACATCGCGAAAGTTTATTGAATGACAAATTTACCCATATTGGAATTGGTGTATATCACAAACATTTCACCCAAAATTTCATTGAACAAAAGAGCAAAATGTAGGTTTAAACTGTTATTATAAATAAATCATTTAAGTAAAAAGGTGGCAAAAGCCACCTTTTTACTTTGTCTTATAAGTGAGAATGACACAAGCTTAGGAATTCTTATACTGACAAATAACCGTAAAGGGTAACAAAATCATATTAAAGTGCTTTTTTATCAACAATAAAAAAGCTGCCGCTTGCAGTCGCTATCTTTTTTCCATCTGACCGGTACACAGTTGAGGCTAAAACCATTGTTTTTGTTCCTTTATGTTCACAATGGGCCACACAGCGTAAAGAGTCTCCAAGTCCTGGTGCAATATAATGAATGTTAAGCTGGGTTGTGACCGAGGTTTGTCCCTCAGGTAAAAGTGAGATTGCAAGGGATCCCATTGCTGAATCAATTAACGTTGCAGTGACTCCCCCATGAACGATTCCTAATGAGTTTTGAATCATCGGATTAATTGGAATTGTAATTTCGTAGCTATTGCCATCTGTTTTCCGTTCCATTTGAAGTAGAGATCCAATAAAACCAACATCTTTACCTTGATCCTGCTTATTCTGAATTGCATATAAAAGTTCCTTCAGAATGGCTACATCTTCTTCCGTTGCACCCTGAAGACATTGATCTAGCATGTCATGTAATTCCTTCATGTTTCAACCTCGTTCTGTAAATATTTTCATTTTATTGTAACATTTTCTTAGGATTTATTGTATAAACCTTGTAGTAAATTTCACCA